>NZ_JBSGYQ010000030.1:0-89499 GCF_053610585.1 Streptomyces sp. NPDC054887
GTTCCCCGGCACGTGCCGGGGAACGGGCCCACCGCCGACGGGGAGCCGACGTCCGCTCAGCCCACCGCAGCGGACCGGGCGGCGGCCGGAGCGTGCGCCGCCGGGACGACCTCGTGATCGTCCCCGGCGTGCGGGAACGGGCCGTCGGTCGTCGCTCCGTACACGGGGTACGGAGGCAACGTCACGGCGGGGACGGGCGTGGGCAGTGTGAACCACACGACCTTCCCGGCGTCGCCCTGAGGGCGTACGCCCCAGCTCTCGCTGACCGCCTCGATGAGAGCGAGACCGCGCCCGCTCGTATCGGACGCGCCGGCCGCACGGACGGTGGGCAGACGCGGATCGTGGTCGTGGACGGACACCGTCAGTCGATCGAGCAGCAGCTCGATCTCCACGGTGCACATCTTGTCCGGCTCTGCGTGCCGGTGGACGTTGGTCAGCAATTCGGTGACGCCGAGCGCCGCCGGGTCTATCAAGGGATCCAAATGCCAGTAGCGCAGTTGGGCCGAGATGATTCTGCGGACCTGACCGATCCGCGACGGCAGAACCTGGAGCTCCACCGTGCAGTGCCTGCTTGGCTCGCTGATCACGGCTGCGACTCCCCGAATAGGTCCGGAAGAAGACGAAGAACGGATCCAGCAGTGGCTGTCTGCTGTTTGGTCCGGCGGGGCTGGTTCGCAGCGTCACCGCCGTTGCACCCTGAGTGATGTGAGACCAGGGTCACCCAGGTGGTGCGGCCGCGCAACTCGCGCCGCATCACTCCCGCGCGTCCCGTACGCCCGGAAGGCCGTACGCGTCCTGCGCCGTACGGACCGTTTCGAGGAACCGCCCGGCCGGCTCCTCACCGTCCTTGGCCTGGCCGCGCCGCCCCATGGTGAGCCGGTACCGGGTGCCGTTGACGGTGGCGACGGTGCTGTCCTCCCCGCCGAACCAGGGCCTTGCCGCGGACACCGAGTCCAGCGGCGCGCTGTCGATCCACCGGCCGTCGCTCGTCAGCAGGACCAGCCTGCCGTCCTGCACCAGCACCTGGCCGGCCCTCGTCAGTGAGCGGGGCCAGCGCTCTATCCGTACACCCGTGGCGCTGAACTCGGGCTCCGCCATCCCACTTCGCCCCCTTCGCGCACGTGTCGTCCCCGCGCGGACGTCCCTCCGCGCGGCCCTCCGCGCGGATGTCCCTTTCGCGCGGATGTCCTCGTGCGCAGTCTGCCCAAGGCGGGGCCCGCGCACCAGAGCACGTCGACGACCGCGTGACCCCGCGCTGGGCCGCGTGCAGGTCCGTACCAGCGCACCCCACAAGCGATCCCTATGGATGCCCAAAGTCAACGTTTGTGCAGGTGAGAGCCTTACAGTGGCAGCTGGGGACCGGAGTTCCCGGGCAGCACCGGCCGCCCGTGAGCGCTACGACGAGGAGTGGCCCGTGAGCACCACCGACCAGGCACGTACCGGCAGCGACGCCACGCCGACGATCGACGTGGACCGCAGCGATCCGGCGTACCGGTCCTGGCTGAAAGAGGCCGTCCGCAAGGTGCAGGCGGACGCCAACCGCTCCGCGGACACGCACCTGCTGCGTTTCCCGCTGCCCGACGCGTGGGACATCGACCTCTACCTCAAGGACGAGTCGACGCACCCGACCGGCAGCCTCAAGCACCGCCTCGCCCGCTCGCTCTTCCTGTACGGCCTGTGCAACGGCTGGATCAGGCCCGGCAAGCCCGTCATCGAGGCGTCCAGCGGGTCGACCGCCGTCTCCGAGGCGTACTTCGCCAAGCTGATCGGCGTGCCCTTCATCGCGGTGATGCCACGCACCACCAGCCCCGAGAAGATCCGGCTCATCCAGTTCCACGGCGGACAGTGCCACTTCGTCGACGACTCCCGGAAGATGTACGAGGAGTCGGCCGCGCTCGCGGACAGGACGGGCGGCCACTACATGGACCAGTTCACCTATGCGGAACGCGCCACCGACTGGCGCGGCAACAACAACATCGCCGAGTCCGTCTACCAGCAGATGAGGCTGGAACGGTACCCGGAACCGGCCTGGATCGTCGCCACCGCCGGGACGGGCGGCACGTCCGCGACCATCGCCCGCTACGTCCACTACATGCAGCACGACACGCGCATCTGCGTACCCGACCCGGAGAACTCCTGTTTCTTCGACGGCTGGACCCGGGGAGACGCGGGCGCGACGAGCGACTGCGGTTCGCGCATCGAGGGCATCGGCAGGCCCCGCATGGAGCCGAGCTTCGTTCCGGGCGCCATCGACCGGATGATGAAGGTCCCGGACGCGGCGAGCGTGGCGGCCGTACGGGCGCTGGACCGGGCCATCGGCCGCAAGGCGGGGGGCTCCACCGGAACAGGGCTGTGGAGCGCTCTGAAGATCGTCGCGGAGATGGTCGCGGAGGGACGCAAGGGCAGCGTCGTCACACTGCTCTGCGACCCGGGCGACCGCTACCTCGACAAGTACTACTCGGACGCCTGGCTCGCCGAGCAGGGCCTGGACATCGCTCCGTACAGCTCGGCGATCGACCGGTTCCTGGCGACGGGCGAGTGGCCCTGCTGAGCGGCCGGCGCGTGCGGCAGGCGGCGGTTACGCGCGCGTGGCCGCCAACCGCCGGTCGAGGGCGCGCACCGCGTCGCGGAAGGCCCGTCCCAGACCGGGGCGGGCCAGACGCAGCGCCGGCCCCAGGGGGGCGGGTCCGGCCGCCGCGAACGTCCACCGCACCCGCGTGCCCGTGGCGGCAGGTGCGAGCAGCCACTCCTCCGCCAGGGCGCGCACACCCGGAGCGTTGGTCACGTCCACGCGGTACGCGTACCGCTCGGCGGGTTCGGCCGCCAGGACCGTCTCCTGGAAGCGGATGCCGCCCCTGAGGCGCACCTCGCGTCCCGCGCCGCCCGCCGTGGGCCGGCACAGCGTCACGGCGCCGAACCAGGCGGGCCACCCGGTGACGTCCTCGGCGAGTGCCCGGTAGAGGGCCGGCGGCGGTGCGGCGGCCACGGCCGTGAACACCAGGCGGACGGGAGCGGTGTCGACGAAGTCGAGTTCCACAGGGCGGAGTCGGCGTGGCATGTGACCTGTACTCCCAGGGGTTCCGGAGGTGTCGAGCGGGCGCGTGGGCGCTCGCGGACAGGGCCCCGGGCCCGCTCACGGACCGGGCTCGCACACCGTAACGGGCGGCCCGTCAGATGTCTGCCGGTTCGCCGGACCCGCCGTCTGCGGACCCGCCGTCTGCGGACCCGGCGTCTGCGGACCCGGCGTCTGCGGACCCGGCCTCACCGGCCCCGGTGCCTCCCGCCCCCGCCTCACCCGACCCGTCCTCGCCGGCGACCACGAGACCCGGCAGGTGCTCCGCCATCTCCGCGCGGGCACCGGCCGACAGCCCCCGGTCCGTCACCAGGGTGTCGACCTCTTCGAGCGTGGCGAAGGAACTCAGCCCCACCGTGCCCCATTTGGTGTGGTCCGCGACCACCACGACCCGCCGCGCCGACCGCACCAGACGCCGGTTCGTCTCGGCCTCGGCCAGGTTGGGCGTCGAAAGCCCCGCCTCAAGGGAGATGCCGTGCACCCCGAGGAACAGCACGTCGAAGTGGAGCGAGCGGATCGCCTGGTCGGCGACCGGACCCACCAGCGAGTCCGACGGTGTCCGCACGCCGCCGGTGAGCACCACGGTGGCCGCCCCCGGACGCGGCCCCTTCCCGCTCGCGCGCTGCGCGGTGTGGAACACGTCGGCGACCCGCACCGAGTTGGTCACCACCGTCAGGTCCGGCACCTCCAGCAGGTGCTGGGCGAGCGCGTACGTCGTCGTACCGCCGGACAGCGCGATCGCGCTGCCGGGCACCGCCATCGCCGCCGCCGCCCGGGCGATGTCCTCCTTGGCGCTCAGTTCGAGGTTCGACTTCGCCTCGAAGCCGGGCTCGTGCGTACTGGCCTCGACCACCGGCACCGCGCCGCCGTGCACCTTCTCCACGACGCCCTGCCGCGCCAGCGCGTCCAGGTCCCGCCGGACCGTCATGTCGGAGACGTTGAGCCTCCTGGTCAGCTCTTGGACCCGGACGCCTCCGCGCCGCCTGACCTCGTCGAGGATCAAGGCACGACGCTGCTCCGCGAGCAGGTTCTGACTGTCGGTCACGGGCGGTCCTGTCCCTTCGTTTCGGGGTACGGGCATCGAGGGGTTGCTCATCCTCGCACGGGTGCGCGGCGACCGGACCTCGGGGAGATTCCGTGAGATTCGGCCGGAGCCGTGCCACGGCTGCCCATGATCCGGGATCCTTGAGCGGCCGCGCCGTGCGCGGAAGACGATCCTCCCGATCCTCCCACCACGAGAGCGAGCCACAGAAGTGCCCCGTGTCACACCGCCTCGCGACGACGAAGGCGGCCCCGCGCTCGAACTCCTGGTCCACGGGGTCGGCGGCACCACCCCCCAGGACATGCTCGGAGACCCCCGTACGGTCCGGATCACCGGCGACGAGACCGCCGCCGTCTACCGCCGCACGGACGACGTCGACGCGGACCGCACCGGGGGCTTCGGGGGCTCCGGCGACGAGGGGACCGGCGGCGACGCGACCCGCGACCGGCCGGTTCCCGAGGCGTACGTGTGGTGCAACCTCACCTCCGGCAACGGAGCCCGCGCCCTGTGGCTGCTCCTCCTGCCGTTCATGGTCGCCAACCTGGCCCACTGGATGCAGCCCACGACCCGTGGTCTCACCAGAACCGTGCGTACCTACGGCGTACTCGTGCGGCTCCTCGCGCTGAGCCTCACCGTGCTGCTCGTCGCCGCCGCCTGCGAGGTCGCCCTCGACCTCACCGCCTGGCAGTGCGCGGGCTCGTCCCGCTGCTCCGGCGACAAGTCGTGGCTCGGCTTCCTGTCCACCGACCGCGGCGGCTGGTGGTCCCAGCCCGGCCGGCGCCTCGCCCTGGCCGCCCTCGTGCCCGCCGCCGTGACCGGGCTGCTCTGGTACCTGTCCAACCGCACCTGGAGCGCGTACGAGTCCCAGCGGCCCCTGCCCGCCGGAGCGGAGCCCGACCCGGACGAGCCCACCGCCCGCCCCGCCCTCGGCATGCCGGGGTTCTGGTACGGCCGCCGCCTCGTCGCCCGGCTGCGCGCCGCGCACACCGCCGCCGGCTTCCTGACCGTCGCCGCCGCCGTCGCCGGGGCGGCGGCCCGCTACGACAGCGGCTCGTCGGGGCCGCTGCTCGAAGCGGTCGGCCGGCTCCTCGAAGCGGGGCTGCTCGCCGGCGCCGCCCTGGTGGTCTGGGTGGTCTGCCGCAGGGGCCGCAGCGAGAGCAGCCTCGACGTGCGGCTCGACAAGGCCGTCACCACCCTGCTGCCCGGCTCCGCGCTCGCCCTGCTGGCGCTGACCATCCTGTACTCCGCCTGGTCGCGGCCGGGCTGGGTCTCCGAGGGCCGGCTGCCCGGCGACCGGGCCTTCGGTGTCCTCGTGCTCGGCCAGGGCGTCCTCGTCGTGACGCTCGCCGTCGTGGCGCTCACGATGTACCGGCGGGTCCCCGACACCCGTACGGCGATGCGCGGACTCGGCGGTCCCGCCACCGCCATGCTCGCGTGCGCCCTGGGCGGCGTCATGACCGGGGGCGTCGCCCAGCGCGTCGCCGACTGGCTGGACGGCGGAGGCACGCCCGGCGAGCCCGGCGGCGAGATCAAGGGCCCGCCGGTCCTGCTCACCTGGCAGGCTTCCGTCATCCCGCCCCTGCTCGTGCTCCTGCTGGCGCTGGGAGCGTTCCTCGCGGTACGCACCTGGCGTGCCCGGCGGGCCATGGGCGACGCCGTCGAGGCGGAGTACCCGGACGCCGAGCCGGACTTCGTACGCACCCGCCGCATCGCCCGTGTCCGTGCCATGGCCGCGCTCACCGACCGCGCCCCCGCGCTCCTCGGTGTCACCTCGGCCGCCACACTGCTGCTCGGCGCCGCCGCACTGGTGGGCGCCTGGGTGACCGGGAAGGTGCCGGGCAGGGCCGCAGCCGGGACCCACGACTTCGTCGCGTCGGCCGCGCAGGCCGCTCAGGCGCTCGGCTCGTGGCTGATCGGCTTCGGCTTCATACTGTTCGTGACCTGGGGCCGGCGGGCCTACCGGGATCCCGCGGCCCGCCGCACCATCGGCATCCTCTGGGATGTCGGCACCTTCTGGCCGCGCGCGGCCCACCCCTTCGCACCGCCCTGTTACGCCGAGCGCGCCGTGCCCGACCTGACGTGGCGGATGGCGAGCTGGACCGAACGCACCGGCGGACGGCTCGTCATCTCCGGTCACTCGCAGGGCAGCGTGCTCGCCGCGGCCGCCGTCTGGCAGCTGCCGCCGCGCACCCGGCGCCGCGTCGCCCTTCTCACCTACGGCTCGCCCCTCGAGCGTCTGTACGGGCGGTGGTTCCCGGCGTTCTTCGGAACGAGCTGCCTGGAGGCACTGAGCCGCGAGGTGCACTGCTGGCGGAACCTGTGGCGCCGTACCGACCCCATCGGCGGACCCGTGCGCGTACGGGGCGGACAGGAGCCCGGTGTGGACACGGAAGCGCTCAAGGACCCGCTCGCCTACGGACGCACCCGGGAACAGCCGTTGCCCGCTCCCGTGCTCGGTCATTCCGACTATCAGGCCGATCCCGCGTTCGACCGGGAGAGGACCGCGCTCCTCGACCGGCTGCCGCCGTGCGCGGTGCCCCGCCAGCGACCCGACGCACCGCTCGGTCAGGGAAGTTCGGGCAGGTCCTCGGGGTAGAGGATAGTCAGGTCGTCCGTGTCCATCTCCATGAGCTGGGCGACCCGGCCGGCGTGCCGCTCCACCATGGACTCGAACGTCTGGCGCGCGGTACGGCCGTTGCCGAACGCGGGTCCCTTGGGGAGCGCGGTGAAGTACTTGAGAAGCGCTTCGGCCGTTCCCGTGCCCAGCCGGTACTCGTGCTCCTCGGCCTGCTGTTCCACGATCCGCAGCAGCTCCTCCGGGGCGTAGTCGGAGAAGGTGATCGTGCGGGAGAAGCGCGAAGCCACACCGGGGTTGACGTTGAGGAAGCGCTCCATCTCCGCCGTGTACCCGGCGACGATGACGACGACCGCGTCCCGGTGGTCCTCCATCAGCTTCACCAGGGTGTCGATCGCCTCCTTGCCGAAGTCGCGCCCCGAGTCCTCGGGGGACAGGGCGTACGCCTCGTCGATGAACAGCACACCGCCGCGCGCCCGGTCGAACGCCTCCTGCGTGCGGATGGCGGTCGAGCCGATGTGCTCGCCGACCAGGTCCACCCGGGACACCTCGACGAGATGGCCGCGCTCCAGCACCGCGAGG
Source organism: Streptomyces sp. NPDC054887 (assembly GCF_053610585.1). Taxonomy (NCBI): domain Bacteria; kingdom Bacillati; phylum Actinomycetota; class Actinomycetes; order Kitasatosporales; family Streptomycetaceae; genus Streptomyces; species Streptomyces sp. NPDC054887. Next base: position 7,273 of record NZ_JBSGYQ010000030.1, read on the forward strand.
GCGGCGAGGATCTCGCCGTACAGACGCGCGACCGTCGTCTTGCCGGTTCCGGGGGAGCCCGTGAACACCAGGTGGCGGCGGACCGAGGCGGCCTTGAGGCCGGCCTCCTGCCGGCGGCGGCCGATCTCGATCATGTCGGTGAGCGCGCGCACCTCCCGCTTGACGCTCTCCAGGCCCACCAGAGCGTCCAGTTCGCCCAGCACGGCCTTCGGCGTGCGGACGGGCTGCCCGTCCGCCACAGGGGCGGCCACGGGCTCCGTGGCCCGCTGTCCGGGGACCGCGCCGAGCAGCCCGGTGGTCTGCGTGGCGGTCAGGACGGCGGCGGCCTCCGGGACCGGAGCACGGACTCCGCTCTCGTCGCTGGTGCAGTCCTCGACGAGCGGCCCGTCCTCGGCGAACTCGTAACCGCCGCGCGCGCAGCGCTCGGTGCGGCAGCGGGTCAGCGTCGTACGGCAGCCGTCGATCACGTGGAAGCCGTAACCGCTGCTTCCCGTGACCCGGCAGCCGTGGAACGTGCCGCGGCCCTCGGCCGAGACGTAGAAACCCGCCTCGGCGGGCGAGGTGACCGTGCAGCGCTCCATGCGCGGGTCGGCGCCCTTAGTGACGATGACACCGGTCTGGGCTCCGTCGATGGTGCAGCCGGAGAGCGTGCCCCCGCTGCCGTGGTCGCGGAACCACGCACCGGTCGACGCCTCCCGGATCCGGCAGTCGTCGAGCTGCGCGGTCGCGCCGTCGCTCACGGACACCGCCGTGTTGCGCACCTGGGACAGGTCGCTGTCCACCACGTCCACGCGCGACCCCCTGTCGAGGACGAACAGCGCGTCCGGGACGTCGTGCACCCGGCAGCCCTCCAGCACGGCGGTCGCGCCGTCGCTGATCCAGACCGCCGGATAGTCGCCCGTACTGTCGTGGATCTCGCACTGGTTGGCGTCCACCCGCGTACCGGGGTCCCAGACGGACAGCCCGTTGCGGCCGAACCGCCGCACCGTGGAACGGGTCATCGTGAGGACCGCGCGCGAGCGCAGGTCGACGGCGTTCTCGGGAATGTCGTGGATGTCGCAGTCGGACAGTGTCAGTACGGCGTCGGTGTCGAGCGTGACGCCGTCGGCCGAAGTGCGGTGGACGGTGCAGTCGGTGAGGTGCGCCGAGCCGCGGGCGGCGACCTGTACGCCGGTGCCCTTGACCTCGTACACCTCGCAGCCGACGGCCTCCAGGCCGCTGCCCTCGCCGGTCACCGACAGGCCCGAGCCCGAGGTGTGGTGGACCCGGCAGCGGTCCAGGCGGGGGCGGGCGCCGCCGCGCACCGAAACACCCGACTGCCCGGCCGCCACCACCTCGCACTCCTCGAACACCCCGCCGCCGCCGTCTATGACGCCGATGCCGACGCCGGCCGGGTTGTCGACCGTGCAGCGCCGCACGGTCGGGCGGGCGGCGCCCCGCACCTCGATGCCGACGGCGGAGCGCGTCACCACCCGCAGGTCGACGAGCTCGGGGGCGCCGTCCTCGACGAGCAGGGCGGGGGACGCCGTGTCCTGCCCCTCGATGTGCAGGTCCTGCACCACTGCGGAGGCGCGCACGGTCAGGGCCACACCGTCCACCGGGGCGATCCGAACCGAGCCGACCGTCCCCTCGGGGCCGCGCAGGGTCACGGCGCGGTCGACGACGAGGTTCTCCCGGTACGTACCCGGGGCGACGGTGAGCACGTCGCCGTCCCCCGCGGCCTCCAGGGCCGCGGCGAGGGAGGCGTATTCGCCTGTGCGGCGCCGCCACCGCGATGTGCCGGTGTGCGTCACCTGGACCGTGCCCTGTGCCATGGCGTTGCTGTGCCCCCACCTTGTGCCGACGTGCTGACGAACTGGCCGCTCCACCGTAGCGCGGGTGAGGGCGGCGAGTTGACCGGTCAGCCGCAGTGGGCGGGCCCGCCCCGGGCGCCTGTGCGCGGAGGTCAGCTCCCGGCGCCCGTGCGTCCCCAGTCCGGACCGGTTTGGGCCCATTCCTGGTCGAGCCGGGCGTACCGACGCAGCACGAGCCGCCGTACGACCAGGCGCCTGCCGCCCTCGAAGAGCGCGGCCGCCGCGGTCGCCGCCCCGACGCCCGCGATGGCGGCATGGGTGGAGGCGGTCGCGTCGTCCAGGGGACGGCCCACGGGCCGGCCCTCGTCGTCCGTCCACATCCGGAAGCGGTCGCCGGGCCGCGCGACCGGCTCGGTGGTCGCCACCACACCGGTGCGCCGGCTGCCGTCGTACGCCGTCCAGCGGGCCAGGACCCTGGTGTGCGTCGTGCGCTCCGACGGCGCCTCGGGGGCGGAGAGCGGCACCGGTTCGGTGGCGGTGTCCACGACGTGGGCCGTGGTCCGGTGGCGCTGCTCCTGCTGCGCGCGTACCGACTCCCGCAGCGCCTCGTGGGTGAGCGTGCCGCAGAGCCACCCCGCGGTCGGGGCGGCGAGCACGATCAGCAGCACGGCGGCGAACGTCACCCATGCCTCGGCCAGATCGGTCGTGCGGCACAGCGGGCTGTGCCGCCGGCGCCACACCGCGCATGCCGTCCGCACCGTTCGCACCCCCTTCCGGCCCGCCCCACGCCCGACCCGCTCGGACGTCCCGGACCACGTCCGCCCGTTCGTCCGTCCAACGGGTCCGCCGTCCCGGCGGGTTCCCCTCGCGGGCGGGCCTATTCGAGGATTCTCACCGGATCGCCGACGCGGACGGTTCCGGTCACCTCGGGCACCAGATTCTGTCCGAAGAGCAGCTTGTCGCCGGCCCGCCGGTGCCGGGCGAGTGTGCGCAACGGCTCCTTGCCCCGCTCGGCCGTCCGCTGGTCGGTGGTCGTCACGACGCAGCGGGCGCAGGGCTCGGTGACCCGGAAGGTCACTTCGCCGATCGCGACGCGCTTCCAGCCGTCCTCCGCCCACGGGGCGGTGCCGTCCACGACGGCGTTCGGCCGGAACCGGCTCATCGCGAGCGGACCCTCGTCGGCGTGGTCGCCCTGGGCGATCAGGGAGTTGAGCGCGTCCAGGGACGAGAGGCTGGTGACCAGCAGCGGATAGGCGTCGGCGAAGCTCACCGTCTCGCCGGGCTTCCCGTGGGCCGGCGCGACGGGACGGCGGTGCGACGGGTCGTCGAGATGGACCAGGCGCACCTCGGTTTCCAGGTACGCGCTGAACCAGGCGTGCGCCCCCGCGCCCGCCTCGACGACCTCCACCTTGTCCTTCCAGAGCTGCACGCCCGTCGTGCCCGACAGGCCGGGGTCCGGAACGGCCACCACCAGCGGCTCGCGGCCGGGAGCGGACAGCCGTATCCCGCCGTCGGGCAGCGGCTCGGCGCGCGCCAGTGCCAGACGCGGCTGAGGGCGTTGTGTGACGACCTTGCCGGCCGGGTCGACCAGCATCCATCTGCGGTCTCCGGCCGGCCCCCACGGTTCGACGCGCACCTCGCCCGGGGCGTACCCGGTCACCGACTTGACCGGGTAGACGTGGACCGCGTGCAGCAGCGAGTTCGGCATGCGGCCAATCCTGCCAGCCGGGTCCGACAGTCGTACGCCCGGTCAGTACCCCCGGCTCTGGTAGTGCTGGTTGTACGGGTCGTCGTACGGCGTGGCGGCCTGCACCGGACGCGGCGCCGCCGGACGCATGGCCTCGTACCCGGTCGCGGCGGCCTGGCGCGGCTGCTGCTGGTACTGCTGGGGACCCGGGTAACCGCGCGGGCCGGCGGCCTGTTGCGGGATGTACGGCGCGGGCGCGTGCTGGAGCGGCGCCGGCTGGGGCTGCGCCTGCTGCGGGTAGCCGTAGGAAGGGGCGGGGGAGTAGTAGGAGGGCGCGGCGGGAAGTGCGGGAAGCGCCGCCGGGAGGGCCGGCAGATAGCTGTTTCCGGTGTCGTACGCGGCAGGTACCCGGATGGGAGCGATCTGGGGCGTGCCCCGCTCTGCGACGAGGGAGTCGTAGATCGGGGTGTCCGGGAAGGACGGGGCGGAGTAGTAACCGCCGCCGTAGGTGGCGCGGGGGGAGGTCATGGCACCTAAGTTAAGCCGAAGATGTTCTGGTTGGGGAGCCCGATAAGAGGGTTGTTTTACGGGTTGCGAGTGGCTGCGGATCCCTAATCCGAGCGAACTTGGCAAAAACGGTCGCCGCTCGATGTAAAGATCGTGTATGTGCGCCCTGGCCATGGGTTACCCGAGGTCGCCGGGTGATCTTGAGCCCGTCGTCGAAGGGCCGGGGAACGCGGGGAATAGGTTGGCGGTACGGAAATCCTCGGACACCCGCAGTCGCGATGGGGGCGATCATGTCCATGCTTAAAGGAACCAATGTGCCGGTGCCGGCGCCGGCCGTACGCGTCGAATTGGGATGGCGTTCGGGCGCCGGTGTGCCGGACGTCGACGCCTCCGCGCTCCTGCTCGTTTCGGGAAAGGTCCGTGACGACGCGGACTTCGTCTTCTACAACCAGCCCGCGCACGCGTCCGGCGCGGTGCGGCACGACGGCAAGACACCCTCCGGGGACGCGGTGACGGACACGCTCGGGGTCGACCTCGCGCGGGTGGAGGCGGCCGTGGAGACGGTCGTCGTCGCGGCGTCGGCGGACGGCGGCAACTTCGGTCAGGTGCCGGGTCTTTACGTCCGCGTGCTGGACGCCGCGAACGGCACGGAGATCGCGCGGTTCGACAGCCGGGACGCGACCGTCGAGACGGCCTTCGTCCTCGGTGAGCTCTACCGGCGACAGGGCGCCTGGAAGTTCCGGGCCGTCGGCCAGGGCTACGAGACCGGACTCGAAGGGCTTGCCAGGGACTTCGGCATCAGCGTCGACGAGCCGCAGCAGCCCGGGGCGCGGCCGCGTGGCACCGCGGAGGTCCCGGCCGCCGCGCCGGTCACGGTCTCACCGCCGGCCCCGGTGGTGGCCGCGCCGGCCGCCACGCCCGCCCGGCCCCCGGCCCCCGTACGCCTCACCAAGATCACCCTCACGAAGGAGGCGCCCGCCGTCTCCCTCACCAAACAGGGGGGCACCTCGGGCCTGATGCGCGTGAACCTCAACTGGGAGGTCCGCAAGCAGTTCACGGGCTGGGCGGCCAAGCTCGGCCGGGCCGTCGCCATGCACGGGGACCTCGACCTCGACCTGTGCGCCCTCTACGAACTGTCCGACGGCCGCAAGGGCGTCGTCCAGGCGCTCGGCAACGCCTTCGGCTCGCTCCAGCAGCCGCCGTACATCCATCTCGACGGCGACGACCGCACCGGGTCGGTCAGCACCGGCGAGAACCTGACCATCAACCTCGACCACCGGGACGAGCTCCGGCGCGTCGTCATCTTCGTCGCCGTCTACGAGGGGGCCCGTTCCTTCGCCGACCTGCACGCCACGGTCACGCTCACACCGCAGAGCGGCGCGCCCATCGACTTCTCGCTCGACGAGTGCACCGTGCCCTCCACCGTCGCGGCGCTGGCCCTCATCACCAATGACGGCGGCGATCTGACCGTGCGCCGCGAAGCGCGCTACCTCGTACCGGAGCGCGGTGTCAGCCCGCAGCGCACCATCGACCACGCCTACGGGTGGGGCATGAACTGGTCGCCCGGCAGGAAGTGACCGCGCGGCGGCGGCTCAGTGCTCCGGCGCGGCTTCGGGACGCGGGTACGTACGCCCCTTCCAGGCCGCGCCGCGTCCCCGGTAGTGCTGTACGGCGGAGTCGACGGTCATCAGCAGGTAGAGGACGGCGGTGAACGGCAGGGAGAGCGCGAACCACGGCGGCAGCCCGTAGTAGCGCAGCACGGGAAGGTACGTGGCGGTCATTACCGCCCATGCCAGGCCGCCCGCCCAGGCTGCTGCCGCGTCAACCGCCAGCACACCGGCGCACAGAGTGAGCGGGGGCGCGAGGTACACGAGCGCGAGCCCCGCGACCGTTCCCGTGAGCAGCGCCGGACTGTGCCGCAGTTGCGCGTAGGCGCTGCGCGAGACCATCCGCCACAGGTCCGTGAGCCGGGGATACGGGCGCACGCTGTCCACCCGGTCGGCGAGCCCGAGCCAGATCCTGCCGCCGGAGCGCTGCACCGCCCGGGCGAGTGACACGTCGTCGATGACCGCCTGGCGGATCGAGTCGGGCACGCGCGCGCGTGCCGCGGCCTCCGTCCGCAGCAGCACGCAGCCTCCGGCGGCCGCCGCCGTCCGCGCTCCCGCCGCGTTGACCCACCGGAACGGGTAGAGCTGTCCGAAGAAGTACACGAACGCCGGGACGATCAGACGCTCCCACCCGCCGGCGACCCGCAGCCGCGCCATCTGGGAGACGAGGTCGAGGCCGTTGGTACGGGCCGAGGCCACCAGTTCCCGCAGGCTGTCCGGCGCGTGCGCGATGTCCGCGTCCGTGAGGAGCAGGTACTCCGGCTCGTGCCCGTACGCCTCCCGCCCTCTCGCGCGCGCCAGCGCCATGCCGTGCCGCAGCGCCCAGAGCTTCCCCGTCCAGCCGTGCTCGGGATCGCCGGGCGAGTCCACCGTCAGGGGCAGCCCTCCGTGCGCGCGGCCCAGCTCCCGCGCCAGGGCGCCGGTGCCGTCCGTACTGCCGTCGTCCACCAGGACGATCTCCGCACGCCCCGGATAGTTCTGGGCGAGCAGTGACGGCAGGCTCAGCGGAAGCATCCCGGCCTCGTCGCGTGCCGGTACGACCACGGCGACGTCCGGCCACACGGCGGGCTCCTCGCGGCGCGGCAGCCGCTGGTCCGTACGCCAGAAGAACCCCTGTCCCAGCAGCATCCACAACCAGGCGGCCAGCGAAAAGCCTGCAATCCAGGCAACAGCACTCATTCGCCGCAGTCTGCCCCACCCCGAGGGCCGCCGAGGGGCGGTCGACTATGGTGACCGGGTGAAGATCGCGCTCATGGACTCCGGAATCGGCCTGCTTCCGACGGCCGCGGCGGTGCGCCGACTGCGGCCTGACGCCGATCTGGTCCTCTCCTCCGACCCCGACGGCATGCCCTGGGGGCCGCGTACGCCGGCCGATGTGACCGAGCGCGCGCTCGCCGTGGCACGGGCCGCGGCGGAGCACCGGCCCGACGCGCTGATCGTCGCCTGCAACACCGCTTCCGTCCACGCGCTGCCCGCGCTCCGCGCGGAGCTGGAGCCCGGCCTTCCCGTGATCGGCACCGTTCCCGCGATCAAGCCGGCCGCCGCCGGCGGCGGCTCCGTCGCCATCTGGGCCACACCCGCCACCACGGGCAGCCCCTACCAGCGCGCCCTCATCCGCGAGTTCGCCGGCGGTGCGGCCGTCACCGAGGTGCCGTGCCCCGGCCTCGCCGACGCCGTCCAGCACGCCGACGAGCAGGCCGTCGACCGGGCCATCGCCGCGGCCGCCGCCCTCACCCCCCGCGATGTAAGGACCGTCGTCCTGGGCTGCACCCATTACGAGCTGGTCGTCGAGCGCATCCGCGCCGCGGTCCAGCCGCCCGGGCTCCCGCGCGTCGCCCTCCTCGGATCCGCCGAAGCCGTGGCCGCCCAGGCGCTGCGCCGCATCGGTGCCCCGCCGGCCCCGGCGGCCGCCCCGGGAGCCACCCTCACCGTTCTGCTCAGCGGCCGGGACTCCGCGCTGCCCGCCGCGGCGCTCGCGTACGCCGAGGGCCGCCTCCTGGAGACGGTCGACGCCGCGCGCTGACCTCCGTACGGCCGAGGCGCGCCCCGCCCGGCACTGCCGCGACCGCGGAACGTGCGTACGCTGCTACGCATGAGGGAGCACCCCCGCGGCGAGGGGCGTACCACGGAGCCCCTCCCCGTGATCTGGACCGGACGCGCGACCAACCGCGCACAGTGGCTGCTCGCGGCCGTCGGCGCGGGATGCCTCGCGCTCGGTGTGAAGCTGGCCGTCGACTCGACATGGACCTCCGGCCTCGCCCCGCTTCTCATGTCGGTCGTGGGCTGCCTGGCGGCCGGCCTGCTCATCCTCTTCGGGACGCTCGCCTTCGTCCATGTGGCGGTCAAGGTCGACAGCGACGCGCTGGAGGTCCGCTGCGGTCACATGGGCCTTCCCCGTCGCCGCATTCCGCTCGCCCACGTGGTGCGCGCCGAGTTCGCGCCGAAGGTGACGCCGTGCCACTGGGGCGGCTGGGGGTACCGCTGGCGCCCCGGGAAGGGCATGGCCGTGATCGTCCGCAGGGGCGAGGGAGTCGTGCTGCGGCTCGGCGACGGCCGGATCTTCACGGTGACGGTGGACGACGCCGAGACGGCGGTACGCGTGATCCGCGCCCGTCTGCACGCGGCGGCGACGGGCGGCGGCATCGGCGGGCCGCACCGTTGAACCGGGTCGGCCTGTACACGGCCGTGGCGGACGAAGGGGCCGGCGGCCCGCACCACGCAGAGGCGTGCTCGTACGTGGCCGTGGCGGACGACGGGATGGGCGGCCCGCACTCTTGAGACAGTCCACGGTTACGTTTCGTCCGGCCGGGAACGACCTCGCCGGACACCGGGGGAGCGCCGCGCGGTGGGCTTCGGCGCGCCGCCGCTGCCGGCCGCACTCCGCACCGTCCCCGCCCGCTGACCCCCGCTCTAGGGCTCGTCCGTTCGCGGGCCGTCCCCGCCGCCGCCCTCGTCCGCCAGGCGTCGTGCCGTTGCCAGGCCCGCCAGCAGGCCCGCGCCCGCGGTGACAGAGGTGAAGCTGAGCGCGTTGCCGATGCCGGCCAGTGCGGCGACGGCGGTGAGCGCCGCCGCCGCTGTCAGGGCCACCGGGGTGCCGCGCGGGGAGCGCCACAGCCCGTACAGCAGCCAGCCGAAGACCCCGCCCAGCAGGACGACGCCCACCACGCCCTGCTCGGCCGCGAGCTGGAGGGGCGCCGAGTGGGGCTTGGCCCCCGAGTACGGCGACTGCTGCGCGGCGGGGCTGAGTCTGCCGAACCGGTCGGGGCCCGCGCCGCGCACCGGGTTCCGCTCGGCGAGGGCGACCGCGTCGCGCCACAGCAGCACCCGGTTCACCGTGAGCTGCCCCTCCAGCGACACCGTCAGCCCGTCCGGCAGCGCGTCCTCCGCCACCGCCCACGAACCGCCCACCACGAGCCCGGCGACCAGGGCGCACCCTGCCAGTCCCACCGCCCGGCGGCGCATCCGCGCCACCGCCAGCGAACACAGCAGTACGCCGAGCGCGGCAGCGAACCCCGCGACGGAACCGAGCACCAGCCCCGTGACCGCGACCGTGAGCGCCAGCAGCCGCAGAGCGAGGCGCAGCGGATACGGCCGCGCCGCCCACGCCGCGCAGCAGGCCGCCCCGGAGGCGAGGGCCAGCAGCGCGGCCGTCGCGCCCGTACTGCCGGAACTCTGTCCCGTCGCGGCGCCCGCCACCTCGTTCGTCAGGCCGTGCCCCGGGCGCGGGAAGACGACCAGGGCGAGCGCGGCGCACGCGCAGGCCGCGGCGGCCGCGACCGGCAGCAGTGAGCCGCAGATCCGGCCGCACGCGTAACTTCCCGCCACCACGAGCACCGCCAGCAGGACGCCCTCGGGCCTCGCCTCCCGCCCGGCGGCGGCGACCAGTGACCAGACGGCGCAGCCGCCGAGGACCACGACGCCGGCGGCATCGGTGAACGCACCGCGTTCACGCGCGCCGGACCGTACGGCCGGTGCGGCCATCCCGTCGACCCCCCGACCTGAGACGGGCCCCGCCCGCCGCGGCAGGAGACGGCCGGGCGCCGGGGACTGGCGCACACGGTAATGGGCGGCACGGCGCTGTGTGCGCGGTTTGCGCAGGAACGTTGCTTCTCCTGCCGGAACCGCCCTCTCCGTACCGCGCCGGGTCACCGTAGACTCCGCCACGTGAGCGCCACCCGCACCGCCGTCGACCAGCCCGCGCAGCCGCCGGCCCCGCACTTCCCCGCCCCGTCACGCGGGAGAAGCATGCTGACCCGGTTCGTGGCCCCCGTGGCCGCCGTACTCTCCGGTCTGCTCCTGTACGCGAGCTTCCCGCCACGTCCGTTGTGGTGGCTCGTGCTGCCCGGCTTCGCGCTGCTCGCCGCGTGTCTGTACGGGCGGCGGGCGCGGGCCGCCTTCGGGCTCGGTCTGCTCTCCGGGCTCGGCTTCCTGCTGCCGCTGCTGAGCTGGACGGGCGAGGAGGTGGGGCCGGTGCCCTGGTTGGCGCTGGCCACCGCCGAAGCGCTGTTCGTCGCGGTGTGCTGCGTCGGCATCGCGGCGGTGACCCGGCTGCCTCTGTGGCCCGTGTGGGGCGCGGCCGTATGGATCCTGGGCGAGGCGGTGCGGGCGCGCGTGCCGTTCGGCGGCTTCCCCTGGGGCAAGATCGCCTTCGGGCAGGCCGACAGCGTCTTCCTGCCCCTCGCCGCCGTCGGCGGCACCCCGGTGCTCGGGTTCGCGGTCGTGCTGTGCGGCTTCGGTCTGTGCGAGCTGGTACGGCAGTTCCGTGCCCACCGCCTCACGGGCGAAGTGCCGCGCAGGGGCGCGGCCCTCGCCGCGCTGACGGTCGTCGTGCCGGTGACGGCCGCGCTCGCGGCGCTGCCCCTCGTCGACGACTCCGCGCAGGACGGCACCGCGACGGCCGCCGCGATCCAGGGCAATGTGCCCCGGCTCGGCCTCGACTTCAACGACCAGCGCCGTGCCGTGCTGGACAACCACGCGCGGCGCACCGAAGAACTCGCCGCCGACGTGGAGGCCGGCAAGGCGCCCCGGCCCGACTTCGTCCTGTGGCCGGAGAACTCCTCCGACCTCGACCCCTACCGCAACAGCGACGCCCGCGCGGTGATCGACCGGGCCGTGCGCGCGATCGGCGTCCCCACGGTCGTGGGAGCGGTCCTCACGCCGGACACCGGAAAGCTGCGCAACACGCTCATCGAGTGGGACCCGGAACGCGGCCCTGTCGCGACGTACGACAAGCGGCACGTCCAGCCGTTCGGCGAGTACATCCCGATGCGTTCCTTCGTACGGCTCTTCAGCTCGGACGTCGACCGGGTGCGCAGGGACTTCGGCCCGGGCGACAAGGTCGGGGTCTTCGACCTCGCGGGCACGAAGGTCGGACTCGCCACCTGTTACGAGGCGGCGTTCGACTGGGCGGTGCGCGACACCGTCACGGGCGGGGCGCAGCTCATCTCCGTCCCCAGCAACAACGCCACCTTCGGCCGCAGCGAGATGACGTACCAGCAGCTCGCCATGTCGCGGGTGCGGGCCGTCGAGCACAGCCGGGCCGTCGTCGTTCCCGTGACCAGCGGTGTCAGCGCCGTCATCCGGCCGGACGGCGAGGTCGTGCGGCAGACGCGGATGTTCACGCCGGACGCGCTCGTCGCCGAGGTGCCGCTGCGTTCCTCGCTGACCCCCGCGACGCGCCTCGGGGCCCTTCCCGAGGGCGTACTGGTGCTGCTCGCCGGTGCCGGTCTCGGCTGGGCCGTGTTCCGCGGCGTACGGGCCCGCGGGGGAACGTCCGCATGAGCGTGCGGCGGGTCCGGTGGGCGTTCCGTGCCCACAGCTCCCGCTAGGGTTCCGACCATGGCGACTCCCGATTTCATCCGCGAGCTCCGGGCCACCGCAGGCCACCAGCTGCTCTTCCTGCCGGGTGTCAGCGCCCTCGTCTTCGACGACGCGGGCAGAGTGCTCCTCGGCCGCCGGGCCGACACCGGCAAGTGGTCGGTCATCGGCGGCATCCCGGAGCCCGGCGAGCAGCCCGCTGCGGCGGCCGTACGGGAGGTGTACGAGGAGACCGCCGTCCGGTGCGTGGCGGAACGTGTCGTTCTCGTACAGGCGCTGAAGCCGGTCGAGTACCCGAACGGCGACCGGTGCCAGTACATGGACATCACCTTCCGGTGCCGTGCCGTCGGCGGCGAGGCACGGGTCAACGACGACGAGTCCCTCGACGTGGCCTGGTTCTCGGTCGACGCGCTCCCGGAACTGCACGAGTTCTCCCTGCTGCGGATCAAGCAGGCCCTCACCGACGAACCCACATGGTTCGAGCCCACCACGCGGCTGTGAAGTATGGGTGGTCACCACATCGGTGCCCGGGTGGGCGCTGCCTAGGGTCGGAGGCATGACCGCGCCGACCACACACCCCACGTACGCAACCGGACCAGACCTCGACGGCCGTACCGCGCTCGTCACGGGCGCGGCCGGCGGCATCGGCCGCGCCTGCGTGCTGCGGCTCGCGGCCGCGGGGGCCAAGGTCAGAGCCGTCGACCGGGACGCGGAAGGGCTCGCCGCCCTCACCGAACAGGCGCGGGGCCTCACCGGCGCGGTGGAGCCGCGGACCCTCGACCTCACCGACCTCGACGCCGCCGAGCAGGTCGCGGCGGGCACGGACATCCTGGTGAACAACGCCGGCCTGCAACTGGTCCGCCCCCTGGAGGACTTCCCTCCCGACGTCTTCCACACCGTCCTCACGGTGATGCTCGAAGCGCCGTTCCGGCTGATCCGGGGAGCGCTCCCGCACATGTACGGGCAGGGCTGGGGGCGCGTCGTCAACATCTCCTCCGTGCACGGGCTGCGCGCCTCCCCGTACAAGTCGGCGTACGTCGCCGCCAAGCACGGGCTCGAAGGGCTCTCCAAGACGGTCGCCCTGGAAGGCGCGGAGCACGGCGTCACCTCGAACTGCGTCAGTCCCGGGTACGTCCGCACCCCGCTCGTGGAACGGCAGATCGCCGACCAGGCCGCCGCCCACGGGCTGCCGGAGGAACGGGTGCTCGCCGACGTACTGCTCAAGGACTCCGCACTCAAGCGCCTCCTGGAGCCCGACGAGGTCGCCGAGGCGGTCGCGTACCTGTGCGGCCCCCAGGCGTCGTTCATCACGGGAACGTCGCTGCCCCTCGACGGCGGCTGGACCGCTCACTAGCTGGTTGAGTGTCTCCATGTCCCACGATCAGCCGCAGAGCGGCAGCGAGGTCCCGTACCTGGAACTCCTCGCCCGCGGGGCGGCCGCCGACGCCTACGAGCGGCCCGTGCTGGTCGCCCGCGCGGACGGCGCGCCCCCCGAGGCGCTCGCCGCCCTCGAAACCGCCAAGACGCACGCCCTGCGGGTACGCGCCGAACTGGAGGGGCGCCGGCGGCGCGAGGCCGAGCTGTCCGCCCTCTACGAGACCGCCCACGACCTCGCCGGGCTGCGCGACCTCGACGCCGTACTGGCCGCGATCGTGCAGCGGGCACGGTCGCTGCTCGGCACGGAGGTCGCGTACCTGAGCCTCAACGACCCGGTGGCCGGTGACACCTACATGCGGGTCACCGAAGGGTCGGTGTCGGCGAGGTTCCAGCAACTGCGGCTCGGCATGGGCGAAGGGCTCGGCGGGCTCGTCGCCCAGACCGCACGCCCCTACGCGACCGAGAGCTACTTCGACGACCCCCGTTTCCAGCACACCTGGACCATCGACTCCGGCGTACGCGACGAAGGGCTCGTCGCGATCCTCGGCGTACCGCTGACCCTCGGCAGCCAGGTGATCGGCGTCCTGTTCGCCGCCGACCGGAGGGCCCGCGTCTTCGAGCGCGAACAGATCGCCCTGCTCGGCTCGTTCGCCGCACACGCGGCCGTCGCGATCGACACCGCGAACCTGCTCGCGGAGACGCGGTCCGCGCTCGCCGAACTGGAGAAGGCCAACGAGATCATCCGCGACCGCAGCGGCGTCATCGAGCGCGCTTCGGAGGTGCACGACCGGCTGACCGAACTCGTGCTGCGCGGCGGCGGCGTCCACGACGTGGCGAGCGCCGTGTCCGAAGTGCTGCACGGGAAGGTCGAGTTCAAGGAGACCGGCGGCGAGCCCGAGGGCGCGGAGGGCCACGCCGTACGCCGGGGCGACGACTGGGTGGTGAGCGTCTCGGCCGGCGGCGAGCTCCTGGGCGCCCTCGTCCTGCACGGGCAGCCCGAGCTCGACCCGGTCGACCAGCGCACGCTCGAACGCGCCGCCATGGTGACGTCGCTGCTGCTGCTGGCCCGGCGCTCGGCCGGCGAGGCCGAACAGCGCGTGCGTGGCGAACTCCTCGACGACCTGCTCGACGCCCCCGACCGCGACCCCCGCCTGCTGCGTGAACGCGCCGCCCGCCTGCGCGCCGACCTCGACGCGCCCCACGTGGTGCTGGCCGCCCGCATCGAGGCTCCCCGGGCCGCCTCCGTCGAGCACGAGAGCGTGGACCGCGGGCGGCTGTGGTCCGCCGCTTCGCACCTGGCGGCGACCGGGCACGGCCTGGCGGCGGCCCGCGACGGCGGCACGGTGCTGCTGCTCCCGCTCGGCAGCGGCGACAGCGCCGCCGCTCTCGCCCGCCGGACGGCGAAGCACCTGGGCGGCGCCCTGCGCGAGCCCGTCACGGTCGGCGCCTCGGGGCCCGTGGACGCCCCCGCGGCACGGCCCGGCACGGTGGCGGCGGCGTACGAGGAGGCACGCCGCTGCGTCGACACGCTCCGGCTGCTGGGCCGTTCCGGGGAAGGAGCGGCGGCGGAGGACTTCGGGTTCCTGGGGCTGCTGCTCGCGGACAGCCGCGACGGCCGTTCCGGGGGCGCCATCGATGCGTTCGTACAGCGCACGATCGGCGAGGTCGTCGCGTACGACCGGCGCAGGGGGACCGACCTGGTGCGCACCCTGGACGCGTACTTCGCGTGCGGGATGAGCCCCGCCCGCACGAAGGACGCCCTGCACGTCCACGTCAACACGGTGGCGCAGCGCCTGGAGCGCATCGGCAGGCTGCTGGGCGGCGACTGGCAGTCACCGGAGCGTGCCCTGGAGGTGCAGCTCGCGCTGCGGCTGCACGGACTGTCGTCGGCGATGCGGCACTGAGAAAACAGCCGTTCCCGGGAACGTCCGCCGACGTTCCCGGGAACGGCTCTGCCGCGTCCGTCCACTCAGCCGGTACGGGCGCCGCTTTCCGCCCGCACGACGGCGTCCTCGTCCGCGCCGGGCTCCGCCGTGATGTCCCCCAGGTCGCGGTTGCGGGTCTCCTTCGCGCAGCCGACGGCGACCACTGTGACGAGCGCGGCGGCGATCACGTACAGGGCGATGGGAGTCGCGCTGCCGTAGCTCGTGAGGAGGGCCGTGGCGATCAGCGGCGCCGGGGCGCCGGCCGCGACGGACGAGAACTGCGCGCCGATCGAAGCACCGGAGTAGCGCACACGGGTCGCGAACATCTCGGAGAAGAAGGCCGCCTGCGGCGCGTACATCGCCCCGTGGAAGACCAGTCCGACGGTCACGGCGAGCAGCAGGTTCCCGAAGGTCCCCGTGTCGATGAGCATGAAGAACGGGAACATCCACAGACCGACGCCGACCGCGCCCATCAGGTAGACCGGCCGTCGCCCGAGCCGGTCCGAGAGGGCGCCCCACGCGGGGATCACGGCAAAGTGGACGGCCGACGCGATCAGCACGGCGTTGAGCGCCGTCTGCTTGCTCAACTCCACCTCCGTCGTCGCGTAGACGAGGATGAAGGCGGTGATGACGTAGTAGCTGATGTTCTCGGCCATACGGGCGCCCATCGCGACGAGCACGTCGCGCCAGTGGTGACGCAGGACGGCCACAAGGGGCATCTTCTCCGCGACGGTGGAGACGCTCTTGCGGGCCTCGGCCCGGGCCAACGCGGCCTTGAAGACGGGTGACTCGTCGACGGAGAGACGAATCCACAGGCCCACGAGCACCAGCACACCCGACAGCAGGAACGGTATGCGCCAGCCCCACGCCACGAACGCGGAGTCCGACAGCAGCGCGGTCAGGGCCGACAGCACACCGGTCGCGAGCAACTGCCCGGCGGGCGCGCCGGTCTGCGGCCAGGAGGCCCAGAAACCGCGTCGCCCGGCGTCCCCGTGCTCGGACACCAGCAGAACCGCCCCGCCCCACTCGCCGCCGAGCGCGAAGCCCTGGACGAGCCGCAGCACGGTGAGCAGTACGGGCGCGGCGAAGCCGATGGTGGCGTGCGTCGGCAGCAGGCCAATCGCGAACGTGGCGCCGCCCATCAGCAGCAGGCTCAGCACCAGCAGCTTCTTGCGGCCGAGCCGGTCGCCGTAGTGCCCGAAGACGAGCGCCCCGAGCGGCCTGGCGGCGAAGCCGACCGCGTACGTCAGGAAGGCGAGCAGCGTTCCGACGAGGGGGTCGGACTCGGGAAAGAAGAGCTGGTTGAAGACCAGCGCGGCGGCGGATCCGTACAGAAAGAAGTCGTACCACTCGATGGTGGTCCCGATGAGGCTGGCGGCGACGATGCGCTTGAGTGAACTGGGCGTTGGGGGAGCGGTCGAAGGGGCGGCCATGAGTACCACTTCCGGACAGTTGGCGGGGACGTTTCCGTGTCGCCACACCGTAGAAACACGCAAGTCGGCGTCCCATGTGGCGGGACACCATAGTTCCGGAAGCGGCTGTGCCCGCAGCCACCATGACAGGCACTCGCGAACGGCCGTGAGGGGTGAAGCGGCTTCGGCGCGCTTCCAGACTGTTGTTGCTCGTGGAACAGCGCCTGCATCAGCGGATCGGTCATGCCGTCTTCCCGGGGCTACTCGGCCGGGAGCGGCCCCTGCTCCGTTCGACAGCCATGGCGCCCTGCCGGACAATTTGAGGTGTGTGAGGAGGGGCCATGAGTATCCGCATAGCCACATTCAACTGCGAAAACCTCTTCCAGAGGCCCGTCGTCTTCGGTAGCGGGAACGACCCTGTACGCGACGCCGTGCTTGAGGACTTCAGGAAACTTGTGGAAGTTCTGGAGCGCGACACGTATACGGATGACGACAAGAGAAAAATCATTGACCTTCTCAAAAAGCACAGCGTCGATGTCTCGCAGGACATATCCACCCAGACGATCCTGGTGAACGAGCCGCGCGGAGGGGCCCGGCTGCTCAAGGGCGAGGGCAGGAACATCGGGGTCAGGGCCGAGGTCACGGGGCGGTCCGCCTGGGTCGGCTGGGTCGAGCTGGTCAAGGACGACCTCAGCTGGGACGCCGTCAGGAACACCGCCAGGGTGATCGCCGAGGTGAACGCCGACATACTGCTGACGGTGGAAGTCGAGGACCGGCTCACCCTGCACCGCTTCAGCAAGCAGGTGCTTGCGGGTCAGTTCGAAGCGGAACCGTATGCGTTCAACATGCTGATCGACGGCAACGACATTCGCGGCATAGACGTGGGGTTGTTCAGCCGGCACCCGATCACCTCCGTACGCTCACACATCTTCGACAAGAAGGATTCCCGGGACATCTTCAGCCGGGACTGCCCGGAATTCGAGATCGACATCGACGGCGTACCGCTCTGGCTCCTCGGAAACCACTTCAAGAGCAAGCGCGGCGGAGGCGGCGACAAGCGCAAGCTCCAGGGCGAGCGCGTCGCCCAGCTCTACCAGGCCGCGCTTGAGCGCTCGGCCCATGTGGTAGTCGCCGGGGACCTCAACGACACCCCGGGCAGCCCGCCGCTCGCGTTCCTCGAGGCCACCGGCCTGAAGGACGCGATGGAGCACGGCAGTTACGCGGGGCCTCCCGGCACCCATGGGAAGTGCACGCACCCCAACGACAAGATCGACTACCTGATGCTCTCGCCGGAGCTGTTCGCCAGGGTGGACGAGGTCGAGGTGGAGCGGCGTGGGATCTTCGAGTTCGGCACCCCGTTCGACACCATGACCGGACCCGGCGACCAGGCTTCCGACCACGCCGCCATCGTCGCCGAACTCGACCTGTAGAGGCAGCCCAGCGGCACGGCAGGGCTCCGGGGAAGAGAAACGCTCTCTGCGCGCCCCCACCCCCGTCATCGTCGTACCTGCCGAGCGGCGACATCGTCGCCGCCATGCTCGATGGCGAGGCCAGCAGCTTCATCGAGCTCACTGCAGAGGGCTACTGCACGGTGAGCGACTCCGGGTGGGCTCCCGCGCCCCACAGTAGAAGGCGCGGCGACAGCCATAGCGTAGCGAGCGCATGCGCACGGCTTTTGCTAAACCCGCACTTAACTGAACTGGTTAACTAGACAACGTTGTCAACGCCCGGCACAGTGTCGGTCACGCCTCCTCAGCCGCACTGTGACGAAAGGGTCCCAAGCGATGGTGTACGGAGCACTCGACATCGGCGGTACGAAGATCGCCGGAGCGCTGATCGACGCCGACGGCCGCCTGGTCGCCAGGTGCCAGTACGCCACCCCGGCCCAAGGCCCGGCGGACGAACTCACTGGCGGAGCACCGCGACTGGGACGCTCTCACCTGTCTGGGCATCGGCAGCGCCGGTCCCGTCGACACGGTCACCGGTACGGTCAGTCCGGTCAACATCCCGGCCTGGCGCTCGTTTCCGCTCGTGGACCGCGTCCGCGCCCACCCGAGGGTGCCGGCCGGTATCAGGCCGCTGCTCGTCGGTGACGCGGTCGCGATGGCGGCGGCCGAGCACTGGATGGGCGCCGCCCGGGGCGTGGACAACGCCCTGTGCATGGTGGTCTCCACCGGCGTGGGCGGCGGGCTCGTCCTGAACGGCGCCTTGCACGCCGGTACTTCGGGGAATGCCGGGCACATCGGCCACATCACCGTGGACCAGAACGGGCCGCTGTGCCCGTGCGGGGCGCGCGGCTGCGTGGAGCGGTTCGCCAGCGGCACGGCCATCGCCGCCCACGCGCTGGAGTCCGGGTGGACGCCA
The DNA here is from genome assembly GCF_053610585.1 of Streptomyces sp. NPDC054887. Classification (NCBI taxonomy): domain Bacteria; kingdom Bacillati; phylum Actinomycetota; class Actinomycetes; order Kitasatosporales; family Streptomycetaceae; genus Streptomyces; species Streptomyces sp. NPDC054887. Next base: position 25,762 of record NZ_JBSGYQ010000030.1, read on the forward strand.
CCGGCCGGTGTGGCGCCGACGGCGGCCGCCGTCGAAGCCGCCGCGCGGCAGGGAGATCCGCGGGCGCTCGCCGCGTACGACCGGGCCGCGAAGGCCCTGGCCGCGGCCATCGCCGCGACGATCAACCTGGTCGAACTCGACCTCGTGGTCATCGGCGGCGGCGTCGCCCAGGCTGGGGAGACGCTGTTCGGCCCGCTCCGCCGCCACCTCGACGACTACACGGTCCTCGACTTCGCCCGCGACGTGCCGGTCGTGCCGGCGGGGCTCGCTCTGGACTCCGGACTGATCGGCGCCGCGGCCGCCGCCGCGGCTGCCGCCGGTCTGACCGGGGCGGGCGAGGATGCCGTCGCCCTGCCGGCCGCCCGTCCGTAGGTCGTAGGCCGCAGGCCCTGCATTTGTCACCAACGGCGAACCGCCGTCAGTGCCGCCGTTTCCGTTGCCCGACAACGGCAAACCGCCGTCAGTGCCGCCTACCCCATGGCCTGGCAACGCCGAACCGGTCCGTATGCGCCAGCTTCCGTTGCCCGGCAGCGGCGACCTGCCGTCAGCGCCGCCTACCCCATCACCCGGCAACGCCGAACCGGTCCTTATGCGCCGATCCCCTCCGTCGCCCGGCACCGGCGAACCACCGTCCGTACGCAGCCAGCCCCTCTGTCGCCCGGCACCGGCGAACCGCCGTCCGTACGCAGCCGGCCCCTGCGTTGCCCAGCGCCGGCGACCGCCGTCCGTACGCCACCGGCCCCTCCGTGGCCGGCGCCGGCGATCACCCCTGCCGACTCCCCGCCCGTAAGCCCCCTGCCCCCAGAAACGCAGACGTCATGGACCTCCTCCTCAACACCGTCCAGCCCTATGCCTGGGGCTCCGCCACCGCGCTGCCCCGCCTGATGGGACTGGCGCCCACCGGGGAGCCCCAGGCCGAGCTGTGGATGGGCGCCCATCCCGCCGCGCCCTCGCGGGTCGAGCGCGACGGCACCGAGCTGCCGCTCGACCGCCTCCTCGCCGCCGACCCGGCGAACGAGCTCGGCGCGCCCAGCCTGCGCCGGTTCGGGCCCCGGCTGCCCTTTCTGCTGAAGCTGCTCGCCGCGGAGTCCCCCCTCTCCCTCCAGGTCCACCCGGACCTCGCCCAGGCCGCGGCGGGCTTCGACGTGGAGAACGCCATGGGTGTCCCGGTGGACGCCCTGCACCGCAACTACCGGGACAGGCACCACAAGCCGGAGATGATCGTCGCCCTCACGCCGTTCGACGGGCTCTGCGGTTTCCGGACGCCCCGTCAGTGCGCCCACCTGCTGGACGCGTTGCGCGTGCCCGGCCTCCACCCCTTCGTCCGCACGCTGCGCACCGGCGCGGAGGACACCGCCCTGAAGGACGTATTCATCGCCTTCCTCTCCCCGGACACCGGTCTCCTCGCGGACGTCACCGGTGCGGTGGCGCGCGAGGCCGACCGAGAGAGCCCATACCGGGCGGATTTCGCCGCCTACCTGGCGATCGCGCGAGCTCACCCCGGAGACCCCGGCCTGCTGCCCGCTCTGATGCTCCGCCGTGTGACGCTCGCTCCCGGGGAGGCGCTGTTCCTCGGGGCGGGCGTCCCGCACGCCTACCTCTCCGGTCTCGGAGTGGAGATCATGGCGAGCTCCGACAACGTCCTGCGCTGCGGGCTGACGAGCAAACACGTCGACCGGGAGGAACTGCTGAAGGTGGTCCGCTTCGGCGCACCCCCCACCCGCGTCCTCGCTCCCCGCGTGGAAGGGGAGGAACACGTCTATCCCGCGCCCGTGGACGACTTCCGCCTCTCCCGGATACGGCTCCGTGCGCGGGCGGCCGCCCGACCGCTCGACAGCGGCTCTGCGCAGATCGTTCTGTGCACGGACGGCGAGGCCCACCTCACCTCGGTCGGCACCTCCCTGCGGATCGGACCCGGCCGCGCCGCCTACGTGCCCGCCCGGGAGCGGGTCACCGTGGTGGGGGACGGGACCGTTTTCCGTGCCACCGCCGGCCTGAACGGCAGTCGGCGATACGACGGAGTCAGCGCCGCCGACTAAACTTAACCGGTTCTGTTCCGGCTATTGTTTTCGGTCTCCGTGCAGCCCTAGCCTTTCGTCAGTCGCCCGGCGGCCGCGGAATTGGCCGTCGTGGAAACCGGATCGCGCGAATGGCGCGACCGGCCCGACGACATTCCGACCGCTGTCCCGGCCCGAGCCGCAGAACCGGACCGGGCAGCGGGGTACCGGCCGGGCCGGGCGCCGTACGCGCACAGCTCCGAAGGCGCCGGGGAACCTCGCTCGACGCTGTCCGAGATCCCTGTCGGGCCGGCCGCAACACACCCTCCACACAAGGAACAGCGGTATGCCGCGGACCTCACGGCCACGGCATGCGCGCGACCGAATCGGGAGCACCCATGAGCAGGAAAATGGCCGCCGCGGCGGGAGCGCTGCTGGCCGTCGTCGCCACCGTGCTGGCCCCGCCCCTCCAAGCCCGGGCGGCGGAGCCGGCCGCCACCGGTTTCCACGTGAGCGAGGGCCGGCTCCTCGACGCGAACGGCAACGACTTCGTCCTCCGGGGCGTGAACCACGCCCACACCTGGTACTCCGCCACGACCGGCCGGGCGCTCTCCGACATCAAGGCGCTGGGAGCCAACTCGGTCCGCGTCGTGCTCAGTACGGGCGACCGCTGGACGAAGAACGACGCCGCCGACGTCGCCGCCGTAGTCGGTCGGTGCAAGGCCAACCGGCTCGTCTGCGTCCTGGAGGCGCACGACACCACCGGTTACGGGGAACAGAGCGGGGCGGTCTCGCTGTCCGACGCGGTCGACTACTGGACCGAGGTCCAGAGCGCGGTCAAGGGGCAGGAGAAGTACGTCGTCATCAACCTCGGCAACGAGCCCCACGGGAACACCGGTTACACCGCCTGGACCGCGGACACCACGAACGCCATCACCCGGATGCGGGCCGCCGGATTCCAGCACACCCTCATGGCCGACGCCCCCAACTGGGGGCAGGACTGGTCCTTCACCATGCGGGACAACGCGCCGAGCGTCTTCGCGGCCGACCCGCAGCGCAACACGGTCTTCTCGATCCACATGTACGGCGTGTACGACACCCCCGCGGAGGTCCAGGACTATCTCAGCCGGTTCACCGCCCGGCGCCTGCCCGTCGTCGTGGGGGAGTTCGGTGACGCCCACTCGGACGGAAACCCTGACGAGGACGCCATCATGGCGACCGCCCGCCAGCTGAACCTCGGTTACCTCGGCTGGTCCTGGAGCGGCAACGGCGGCGGCGTCGAATACCTCGACATGGCCACCGACTTCGACGCGAGCCGGCTGACCACCTGGGGCAAGCGGCTGTTCGACGGGCCCGACGGCGTCAAGCAGACCTCCCGCGAAGCGAGCGTGTACGGCAGCGGCGGCGGAGCCGACACCCAGGCGCCCACCGCCCCGGGCAGGCCCACGGCCTCGGACGTGACCTCCACCGGAGTGCGGCTGACCTGGCCCGCGGCCACGGACGACACCGGCGTCGTCGCCTACGACGTCGTACGCGTCGACGGCACCCGGGAGACGCCCGTCACCACCAGCACCACGACCGGTGCCACGCTGACCGGTCTCGCCCCGGCCACCGCCCACACCTTCGCCGTCCACGCACGGGACGCGGCGGGCAACCGCTCCCCGCGGTCCGCCACGGTCACCGTCACCACCACCGGCGGCCCGGCCGCGGGGAACTGCACCGTCTCGTACCGCCTGGACGACTGGGGGAGCGGCTTCAACGCGAACGTCACCCTCCGCAACACCGGCGCCCAGGACATCAAGGGCTGGCAGCTCGACTTCGCCTTCCCGGGCGGTCAGACGCTCAACTCCGCGTGGAACGCCAAGGTCGTCCAGCAGGACGACCGAATCCGCGCGACCCCCGAGACGTGGACCGCCACCATCCCGGCGAACGGGACGGTGAGCTTCGGGCTCAGCGGATCCTCCACCGGCGGCAACGGCGTCCCCGCCGCCTTCACCCTGAACGGCGCCGCCTGCACCAAGGCCTGACCCGGCCCGCCGAAACCCGGCGGCCTCCGCCCTTGCCGCACCGGCCCCGGGCGGAGGCCGCCCCCGGACCACCTCCCTCCGGCCGCGTCCGCCACCGCCTGCGCGACCGGCCCCGTACGAAGGACCCGTCACCATGCCGTACGCCGACCTGCCCGCCGGCCACCCCGCCACGCGCGCCCGACTCCCGCAGGAGCCGGCCGACTTCGACGACTTCTGGACCGAGACCCTGCGGCTGTCCCGGGGCGCCGGCGGAAAACCGGAACTGACCCCCGTCCCGGACGGGTTGCTGGTCACCGTCGACGTGTACGACGTCCGCTTCCCGGGCTGGCGCGGGCAGCCCGTCGCCGCCTGGCTCGTCGTCCCTTCGCAGGCCGAGCAGCCGCTGCCGACGATCGTCACGTACGTCGGCTACACCGCCGGACGCGGACTGCCCACCGACCACCTGCTGTACGCGTCGGCCGGTTACGCCCACCTCGTCGTCGACAGCCGCGGCCAGGGCCACGACACCCCGGACGTGCACGAAGCCACCGGCACCCAGTGGGTCCACGGGTTCATGACCCGCGGCATCGAGGCCCCCCACGACCACTACTACCGCCGCCTGATCACCGACTGCGTCCGCGCCGTGGACGCGGCACGCCTGCTGCCGCACGTCGACGACGCCCGGATCGTCGTCCAGGGCACCAGCCAGGGCGGCGGACTGGCCCTGGCCGTCGCCGCCCTGGCCGGCCGGGCGGTCGCCGCCGCGCTGCCCGACGTCCCCTTCCTCTGTCACATGCGGCGCGGGGCCGAGACGGCGACGGAGGGCCCGTACACCGAGCTCGTCGACTACCTGCGCCACCACACCCGGCACGCCCCGGAGGCGGTGTTCGACACGCTCGCGTACTTCGACGGCGTGCACTTCGCACGCCGTGCCACGGCCCCCGCCCTCTTCAGTGCCGGGCTGATGGACCCCGTGTGCCCGCCGTCGACCGTCCACGCCGCCTACGAGCGGTACGCGGGGGACAAGGACATCAGGGAGTGGCCCTTCGCCGACCACGGCGGGGGACAGGGGGCCACCGCCGTGGAGCACCTGCGCTGGCTGCGCGAGCGCGGCCTCGGGCCCGTCGGCCCGTGACCCGGTGACCGGCACGACGCGGGGCCGTGCCTCCCCGGGAGGCACGGCCCCGTCCCCGGACGCGCTAACGCCGCGGCGGTCCCGTGGACCCGCGGGGCGTCAGCGACGGCGTCGGCACCTGGAGCGACCCGTCGGCCGAACCGCCGATCACCTCGAACAGGCGGCGAGCGACTTCCGCGCCGAAATGGTGCACGTCGTGGCTCATCGCCGACAGCGGCGGATGCGTCAGACGGCACAACTGGGAGTCGTCCCAGGCGACGAGGGACACGTCGTCCGGCACGCTCAGCCCCATCTCGGCGGCGACCGCCGCGCCTGCGACGGCCATGATGTCGTTGTCGTACACGATCGCCGTCGGCCGGTCCGGCGTGAGCAGCAGACCGCGGGTCGCCCGGGCGCCCTCCTCACCGGCGAAGCCGGTGGCGATCTGGCGGCGGGGGTCGAGACCCAGTTCGGCCATCGCCGCCTCGAACGCCGCCCCGCGGATGCCGCTGTGCCCGAGACCGGCCGGGCCGCCCACGCGGGCGACGCGCCGGTGGCCGAGCGCCGCCAGGTAGCGCACGGCCTCGGCCACCGCCGTAGCGTCGTCCGTCCACACGGACGGGAAGCCGCCCGTCAGCGACGGATGCCCGACCGCCACCGCCGGCAGCCCGACGGCCCGCAGCGCGGGGACGCGGGGATCGTCCTGGTGGAAGTCGACCAGGATGGCGCCGCCGACCATCTTGCCGCGCCACCACCCCTCGTACAGCGAGATCTCCTCGCGCAGATCGCGTACCAGGCGCAGCAGGAGCGAACACGAGCGCTCCGCGAGGACGCTCTCGATGCCGGAGATGAACTCCATGTAGAAGGGTTCGAGGCCGAGCAGCCTCGCCGGGCGGCAGATGGCCAGACCGACGATGTCGGTCCGCCGGCTGGACAGGCTCCGCGCGGTCTGGTGCGGGGTCCAGCCCAGTTCGTCGGCCACCTCGAAGATCCGCTGCCGGGTGGTGCGGGAGACCCCGGGCCGGTTGTTGAACGCCATGGAGACGGCGCCCTTGGAGACGCCGGCGCGTGCGGCGACATCGTTGATGGTGACGCGCGGGACAGCGGGGCTCACGCCGGGGCCACACTGAACAGCGCGGCCCGGACGGCCGCGGGGTCCACGCCCTCGTCGCAGCCGGTCACCCGGATACGGGCCTCCTCACCGGGCAGCAGGGTTCGCAGGCCAGTGTCCGCGACCGCCCCGGCGCCGAGCCGGTCTGCCTGCAACAGGAGGTCTCTGACCAGGGTGTGCGCCGTCACGACGATGTCGAGCGCGCCGGGCCGCCCGGTCACGGCTTCGGTGCGGACGTCGTACCGGGCCCGGGGGTGGGCGAACTCCTTGTCCGGTACGGAGAAGTGCACCGCGCGCAGCCCGTCCGCGTCGGCGACAAGGAACTCCTTCGGCGAGCCGGGGGCGGGACGAAGCTCCTGCGGCGGCACCGCCCTGGCCACCGACCGCGCTCCGGCCGCCACCTCGACGACGGCTTCCCGCAGCACGCGGCCGTCCGCTTCGAGCAGCCGCAAGGTCACGGCCGCGGTCCACGGGGCGGCGGACTGGTTGTCGACCACCAGCACCGGCCCGTCCTCGCCCGGCAGCAGGGTGAGCAGACGGTCGGCGTACACCCGGCGCAGTTCGTGGTGGAGCGGCTTGAGACGGCCGTCGCCGTCGACGGCGGCCCACGAGCTGACCGGCCAGCAGTCGTTGAGCTGCCAGACGACCGTGCCGGCGCACACCGGCCAGTGCGCCCGCCAGTGCTCGACGCCCGCCGCGACGGCTCGGGCCTGCACGACCTGGGCCAGGTAGTGCCAGCGGTCGAAGTCGCCCTCCGGAAGGGCGAAGTGCCGCGCGATGCCGCGGTTCAGCTTCCCGTTGCCGTCCTCGGCCTTCTGGTGGTGCAGCATTCCGGGGGAGTCCGGGGCGAGTTCCTCGCCGGGCAGGGCGCGCCGCAGCGTGGCCAGGGCGGGCGGTGCCTGCCAGCCGAACTCCGCCACGAAGCGGGGCACGCTCGTCCGGTACTCGGCGTAGTCCTGGCGGTTCCACACCTCCCAGGAGTGGTGCGTGCCGTGCCGGGTGTCGTTGGGGTGGTGGTCCCAGGAACCCGACCAGGGGCTGCCCGCCGTGTAGGGGCGGGTCGGGTCCAGTTCCGCGACGATCCGGGGCAGGACGCCGAGGTAGTACCCCTCGCCCCAGGAGTCACCCGCAAGGCCGGACTCCCAGTCCCAGTCGCGGAAGCCCCACAGGTTCTCGTTGTTGCCGTTCCACAGCACCAGGCTGGGGTGGGGCATGAGCCGGACAACGTTGTCGCGCGCCTCCGCCTCGATCTCCCCGCGCAGCGGCTGCTCCTCCGGGTAGGCGGCGCAGGCGAAGAGGAAGTCCTGCCAGACCATCAGGCCGAGTTCGTCGCAGGCGTCGTAGAAGGCGTCGTCCTCGTAGATGCCGCCGCCCCACACCCGGACCAGGTCGACGTTGGCCTGCGCCGCCTGGACCAGCCGCTCCCGGTACCGCTGCGGGGTGACGCGGGACGGCAGGACGTCGTCCGGGATCCAGTTGACGCCCCGGGCGAAGATGCGCACCCCGTTGACGACGAAGGTGAAGCCGGTGCCGTGCTCGTCGGCGGACCGGTCGATCTCGACGGTCCGGAACCCGATCCGGCGCCGCCAGGTGTCGAGTGCGTCCCCCTCGTCGAGCAGCGTCACGTCCAGCTCGTACAGGGGCTGTTCGCCGTGGCCGCGCGGCCACCACAGCAGCGGATCGGCGATCTCCAGGCGCAGCACCGCCTCGTCGCCGGTGAAGGAGACCTCGTCCGCGCACCCCCGTACGGTGGCACGGGCGGTGAGCGGACGTGCGCCGCCCCGCGCGGTCCGCTCCACCCGCAGCCGCACCTCCACGCGCCCCGTCCCCCCGTCGACCGTGACCAGCGGGCGGACCTGGGCGAGCCGGGCCGTGGACCAGTGCTCCAGCCGCACCGGACGCCAGATCCCGGCGGTCACGACCGTCGGGCCCCAGTCCCAGCCGAAGTTGGCGGCCATCTTGCGGATGTACTGGAAGGGCTCGGGGTAGACGTTCGGCCGCTCACCGGTCCGCGCGCGGACCGCCGCCACCTCGTCGTACGCGGAGGCGAAGAGCACCTCCACGGCGCCCGTGCGCCCCGTGACGTCGAAGCGGTGGCCGCGGTGCATGTTGCGCGTCGTACCCAGGACCTCGCCGGCGACGGTGACGGTGGCGGCCGTGTCCAGGCCGTCGAAGACCAGGTCGGTGCGCTCGTGCGTGCTGCCGAGGGCCAGGTCGGTGACGTACGACCAGGCCCGTCTGCCGACCCAGGCGACAGCGGTCTCGTTCTGCCCGAGGAACGGATCGGGTATGACCCCGGCGGCCAGCAGGTCGGTGTGAACGCAGCCGGGGACGCGGGCCGGAAGCAGCGCCTCGTCGTGGCGCAGACTCCAGCCGTCGGACAGCTGGGTGACGTCCTTCATGATGTGCGGCTCCTATCGCCTGACGAGGCGGGGTGCGGGGTGCGACGCGGACAACCTAGCCGGATCACCTCACCGTGTCCATGAACCGGTAAAGCTCGGTTCAGTGACGCTATGTGGTCAGCAGGGCCCTGCGTTTGCAAGGAAGTTCCGCCCCGACACCGGGTGTCGGTAACGATTGGGCATCACGCCGGAAACGAGCACTTTACCGGTTCACTTCCGGCTGACATAGTGCCGACATCCCTCCCGTAGACCTGGGCCGTAACCCTGAAGGAGTTGGGCACATGGGTAAGACGAAGACGCTCGCGGGCGTGCTTCTCACCGCCACGATGCTGACCGTGGCCGGATGCAGCGGTGGAGGCGGCGCCTCCGGCGAGACGGCGGCCGCCCCCGCCGACCCGGGTGCCGTCTCCGGTGAGATCAAGGTCCTCACCCACCGGACCGACCTCGTCCAGAACGGGACGATGAAGCGGTACGCCACCGAGTTCAACAAGACCCATCCCGAAGTCAAGGTGACCTTCGAGGGCATCACCGACTACGAGGGCGAGATCAAGATCCGCATGAACACCAAGGCGTACGGTGACGTGCTGATGATCCCCGCGGTGGTCGCGAAGAACGACTACCCCAAGTTCTTCGCCCCGCTCGGGACCACGGCGGAGCTCGCCGGCACTTACCGGTTCAGCGACAAGACCGAGGTCGGCGGCAAGGTGTACGGCATCGCCCAGTTCGGGACGGCCAACGGCTTCGTCTACAACAAGGCCCTGTGGAAGAAGGCGGGCGTCACCGAGTGGCCGAAGACGCCCCGGGAGTTCACGGCCGCCCTGAGCGCGGTCAAGGAGAAGACGGACGCCGTTCCGTACTACACCAACTTCAAGGACGGCTGGCCGCTGGTCCAGTGGACCTCCAACGTCGGCTCGGTGACCTGTGACGCGATGGCCACCGACGAGCTGGCGGGCGCGGTCTCGCCCTGGCGGGAGGGCGGCGAACTCCACACCGTCGACTCGCTCCTGCACGACATCGTGCGGCGGGGGCTGTCGGAGAAGGACCCGACCACCACCAACTGGGAGACCTCCAAGGGGCTCCTAGGCAAGGGCGAGATCGGCGCCATGATGCTGGGCTCCTGGTCGATCACCCAGATGCAGGCGGCGGCGAAGGACGCGGGCGCTTCCCCGGACGACATCGGTTTCATGCCCTTCCCGGCCCAGAAGGACGGGAAGTACTGCGCGACGCTCGTCTCCGACTACCAGCAGGCCGTCAGCATCCACTCCGCGCACAAGCCGGCGGCCCGCGCCTGGATCGACTGGTTCACGGGGGAGTCCGGCTACTCGGAGAAGGAGGGGGCGGTCCCGGCGCTGAAGTCGGCGCCCATGCCGGCCACGCTCAAGGACTTCGTTGACAACGATGTCACCTTCGTGGAGCGGTCCGAGGCCGCGACCGGCCCGGTCAACGCGATCGACAACGCCGCGGAGATCGGCCTCAACAAGCACGACTACCGGCAGAAGCTGATCGACATCGCGCGCGGAGCCCAGAAGGGCAGCCTCCAGGACTACTTCGCGGAACTCGACAAGAAGTGGGACGAGGCAGCGAAGACCGCCGGCTCCTGACCCCGCGGACACGGGCCCCGGCGGCGTACGACCCGACCGGGGCCCCACGCCCTCCCGCAACCGCGGACACGAAAGGCCGACATGACCGAGACGACCGACACCGCGCCCCGGGCCGCCTTCGCGGGCACGCGGCGCCCACTCCGAGAAGTCCGCGGGAGGCGACGCCGGGCGGCGCGGCATCCGGGTGCCCGGACGCCCCAGGGGCGCTCCTGGCGTCACTCCCCGCTGCGGCGGGCCACACCGTGGCTCTTCCTCGCGGCGCCTCTGACCCTGCTGATCACGTTCACGTACGTGCCGGTGGCGAGCATGATCTCGTACAGCTTCACCGACTGGGACGGCGTCAGCCCCGACCGGAACTTCACGGGCGTCGACAACTACGTGCAGATCTTCACCCGTCCGGAGCTCTTCCGGGTGTTCCTCGTCAGCGGCTACTACCTGGCCGCCTCCGTCGTCCAGACAGCCGTCGCGCTGTACTTCGCGGCCGTTCTCAGCTTCAACCTGCGCTTCCGCAACTTCTTCAAGGGGATCCTCTTCTTCCCCTATCTGGTCAACGGCGTCGCGATCGGTTTCGTGTTCCTGTACTTCTTCCAGGACGGCGGCACGCTCGACTCCGTGCTGTCCTGGCTCGGCGTACGGACGGACCACGCCTGGCTCGGTGACCCCGCCTCGGCCAACGTCTCGCTCGCCGGCGTCTCCGTATGGCGTTTCACCGGACTGAACTTCGTGCTCTTCCTCGGCGCGATCCAGTCCATCCCCGGCGAACTCTACGAAGCGGCCCAACTGGACGGCGCCGGGAAGTGGCAGCAGTTCCGGCACATCATCGCCCCGAGCATCAAACCGGTGCTCAGTCTCAGCATCATCCTGGCGATCTCCGGCTCCCTCTCGGTGTTCGAGATCCCCTACATCATGACCGGCGGCGCGACCGGCACGTCGACCTTCGTCATCCAGACGGTCAAGCTCGCCTTCCAGTTCAACAAGACGGGCCTGGCCTCGGCCGCCGCCGTGGTGCTGCTCGCGATCATCCTGCTGATCACCTGGATCCAGCGCCGCCTCGTGCCCGACGACAAGGTGGACCTCGTATGACACCGGACCTGAACGCCGCCCCGGCCGCCCGCTTCACGCCCGCCGTCCGGAGCCGCCGCCTCCCCCTCGGGACCGCCCTGACCTATCTGACCCTGATCTGCGCCTCACTGGTGGTCCTGCTGCCGCTGGCGGTCGTCCTCCTCACCTCGCTCAAGACGTCCGAGGAGGTCTCCGACGGGAGCGCGCTCTCCCTGCCCGGCAACTGGCTGAACGTCGACAACTACGTCACCGCCTTCACCGACGGCCACCTGCCTGCCGCCTTCGGCAACACCGCGTTCATCCTGGTCTTCTCGATCGGCGGCACGGTGATCATCGGCTCCATGACGGCCTACGCGATCGACCGGTTCGCGTTCCGCGCCAAGAAACTCGTCATGGTGCTGTTCCTGGTGGCGACGCTCGTGCCGGGTGTGACCACGCAGGTCGCGACCTTCCAACTGATCAACGGCTTCGGCCTCGTGGACACCCGCTGGGCGCCGATCCTGCTCTACATGGGGACGGACATCGTCTCCGTCTACGTCTTCCTGCAGTTCATCCGCTCCATCCCGACGTCGCTGGACGAGGCGGCCCGGCTCGACGGCGCGAACGCCTTCACCATCTACCGCAAGATCATCTTTCCGCTGCTCAAGCCGGCCGTCGCCACCGTGGTGATCATCAAGGGGATCACCACCTACAACGACTTCTACATCCCGTTCCTCTACCTGCACTCGGAGGAGCTCAGTACCGTCTCCACCGCGCTCTTCCGCTTCAAGGGGCCCTTCGGAGCGCACTGGGAGGCCATATCGGCCGGCGCGATCCTCGTGATCCTCCCCACCCTGATCGTCTTCCTGCTCCTCCAGCGGTGGATCTACAACGGGTTCGCACAAGGCGCTACCAAGTAGCCGGCGGCCGGCGGACGTTCCGGCGGGAACGGGTCAGGCGGTACGCGGCGGTGCGGTGCTGCCCCGGGGCACGAGCCGGGCGTACCCCTCCAGCACGTCGGTGACGCGCTCACCGGCGACGAGGGAGAGCAGCGCCTCGGCCGCGCGGGCTCCGTAGGCACTGATGTCGCGGGACACCGCGGACAGGGCGGGGCGTACGACCCGCGTGAGCGGCGACTCGTCCCAGGCCACCAGGGACAGGTCGCCCGGGATACCGAGACCGAGCTCCTGGGCCACCGAGAGCGCCGCGACCGCCATGATGTCGTTGTCGAAGACCATCGCGGTGGGGCGCTGCGGGCCGATGAGCAGGCGGCGCGCCGCCCGCGCCCCCTCGTCGCCGGTGTAGTCGGTGTGGACGACGACGGGCTCCGGCAGGTCCGCCTCGCGGCAGGCGTCGAGCATCACGGCGTCGCGTGCGGCGGTGTGGGCCAGCTCGGCGGGTCCGGCCACCCGGGCGATGCGCCGATGGCCGAGCGTGGCCAGGTAGCGCACGATCTCCCGCACGCTCTCGCCGTCGTCGGACCACACGGAGGGCGAGGAGCCCGAGGTCTCCGGCGGGCCGACGACCACGGCCGGCAGTCCCATCTCCTCGACGGCGGGTACGCGCGTGTCCGACGAGTGCAGGTCGACCAGGAACACCCCGTCCACCCGGCCCTCGCCCCACCAGCGCCGGTGCACCGCGATCTCCTGCTCGTGGGTCTCGACCATCTGAAGCATCAGCGCGTACGACCGGGCGGAGAGCACGCCCTCGATGCCGCTGACGAACTCCATGAAGAACGGCTCGACACTCAGCGTCCGGGCCGGCCGGCGCACGACCAGACCGACGGCCTGCGCCCGCGCCCCGCTGAGGACCCTGGCCGCGCTGTTGGGCCGCCAGCCGAGCTCTTCCGCGATGGCCTTGATGCTCGCCCTGGTCGCGTCGGACACACCGGGCTGGTCGTTGAGGGCGTAGGAGACGGCCACTTTGGAGACGCCCGCGCGCCGCGCGATGTCCGCCATCGTCGGCCGCTTCACTCGCCACGCCTCCAGCCCGCTCAGGTCCTCGCCTTTCGCGGGTGACTCTACCGGCCGGCGGACGGCCGGGCCGCCGGGCGCCGGGCGTCACCCGTACCGCGGGCCGGGCGCGACGGCGGGTTCCCCTCCCACGGGGAGCGGGCCCGATGCGCGGCCGCTGCCGCAGGCTCCACCGGGCCCGCGGGCGCGGCGACTTCGCGAGCGCGCGTCCTCGCCCGCCGCTCCCGGCTCACTGCACGGCGCGGTCCTGAAGGGCCGTCTGCCAGGCGGGCGGCGGCTCCTGCGGGTCCGGTCGCGGGCCGCGCCCGCCGCGCTCGAAGAACTCGGCGAGCGGGAGGATGCCCGCTCCACCGTGACGGCGTCCGGGCCCAGGGTGCCGAGACGGATCCCGACCCGGGCGGCCGGACGGGCCGGCGCGTACGAGGTGGCGTGCGCGCGGACCGACTCCAGGAACCGGTTGCCGAGCTGGAGTCCCGCCCAGCCGTCCGGCTTGAAGAAGAAGGCGTGGCGGTCGCTGCCTCGGGCCGTCCCGTACACGCGCACGTGGAGGGCGGTGCCGGAGAGGTTCAGCCTCTCGTGCCGCCGCTGCCCGCGGTGGTCGTGCGCGCGGTGGACCAGGTGGTGCCGTCGCCGGAGAGCCCGATGCGGTACGCCTTCGCGTACGCGGCCTCCCAGCGCAGCACGACCTGGCTGACGGCCGCGGACGCGCCGAGGTCGATCCGTATCCACTGCGGGTCGGAGGCGGTGCTGGACCAGCGGGTGCCGGTGTCGCCGTCGACGGCGGCGGTGGCGGGCGTTCCGTAGTGCTCCTGGCGTCCCAGGCCGCTTCCGTCCGCCGCATGCACGTCCAGGGCGGACTGAACCTGGTGCCGAACCGCTACGGGTGGCCGAGGCCGTGCCCGCACCAGTGGGCCGGCGTACGCGACCGGGGGTTTCACGCCGAAGGATGAACACGATCGAGCCATGTCCGCGAGGGCGGAGGTCGCGGGCCCGGTGAGTGCGGTGCGCCCTCCCGGCGTCGTCGCTGCGGAGCGCCGCCCTCGTGTCCGCCGTCCGGGCCACGGCCGGGCGCCCCCCAGCACGGCCGAAAGTGACAACGTGCGCGTTGACTTGCCCAACTAGTGCAGATTCACTAGATGAACACTGGTGTCCTCGCACTATCTTGAGGTTGGGATGCGACAGCTGGTCACAGGGTGCCCGTCCGCGGGAGGGGCTCGTGGCGGAAATCCGTGGTGTGCGGTGCGGCCTGCGGGCGCGGGGAGGTGCGCGGCGCCGTGACCCTGCGCGCGTTCGAGTCGTACGCCGTCTCCGGGCCGGGAGACGCCCGGGTGACGCTCGTCGGCGAACTCGATCTGGACACCGCCCCGTACCTGCACAAGGCGGTGGCGGCCTGTCTCGCGGAGCGGCCGAAAAGCCTGTGCCTCGATCTGACCGGCATCTCGTTCTGCGACTGCGCCGGCGCCAACGCCCTGCTGCGCGCGCGGCTCTCCGTCCTCGTGGCGGGCGTCGCCCTGGCGGTGGAAGGCGTCGGGGCCCAGCCGGCCCGGCTGCTCGCCATGATCGGGGCCGGTGAGGTCCTGACCGGCGGCACCGGCGGCACCGGCGGCACCGAAGGGGCGGGCACGGTTCCGGCCTGCCGGGAATGACGGGCGGCAGCGTCCCGCGCTGCGACTCCTCTGGCATGATCGTGCCGTCCGCCACCACCAAGGATGCTTCGATGTCTTCAACGCTCCCGCGCAGCAGACCGGTTCGGATTCTGCTGGTCGAGGACCACGACATGGTGGCCGAGGCGATATGCCTGGCCCTCGAACGTTCACCGGGTCTGGAGATCGTGGGACGGTCGGCGACGGTGGCGTCCGCCCTGGACGACGCCGGCCGGTACGCACCGGACGTCGTCGTGCTGGACCGGCGGCTGCCCGACGGTGACGGTGTCGCCGCCATCCCCCGTCTGTCTGCGCTCGTGCCGCATGTGCGCGTCCTGGTCCTGGCGGGCGAGGGCGGCGCCTCGGTGGCGGCCCGCGTGGCGGAGGCGGGCGGCTCCGGGCTGATCCTCAAGGCCAGCGCCCTGAGCGAGCTGGAGGACGCCGTACGCCGTGTCGCTGCGGGCGAGGTGGTGTTCAGCAAGGACCTGATGGGCGACGTGCTGGGGCGGCTCACCGGCCGGACACCGGGCCCCGGCGCCAAGCTGACCCCACGGGAACGCGAGACGCTCGACCTGCTGGGGGAGGGCTTCACCACGGCGGAGATCAGCGGCCGGCTGGGGGTCGCCCTCAACACGGGACGCAACCATGTGCAGCGGGTGCTGGAGAAGCTGGGGGCGCGGTCCCAGCTGGAGGCAGTGACGATCGCACGCCGTGAGGGGCTTTTGAAGTGAGGCCCGAACCGCAACCGCAGGAGTACGCGCGCAAGCAGGCGGAGCCGTTGTCGGAGGCCGCCTTCACCCTGCTGGTCCAGGGGGTGCTGGACTACGGCATCTTCATGCTCGACCCGCAGGGCTACATCATCAGCTGGAACGCGGGGGCCGAGCGGATCAAGGGCTACAGCGCCGACGAGATCCTGGGCCGGCACTTCTCGGTCTTCTACCCGACCGAGGACAAGTCGGCGGGCAAGCCGCAGTGGGAACTGGAGACCGCCGTCGCCGACGGCCGGCTGGAGGACGAGGGCTGGCGCATCCGCAAGGACGGCTCCCGGTTCTGGGCGAACGTCGTCATCACCGCCCTGTGGGACGACCAGGGGCAACTGCGCGGGTTCGGCAAGGTCACCCGTGACATGTCCGAACGGCGGGCAGCGCAGCACGCCCTCAGCGAGCGCCGCCGCCTGTTCGACCACCTGGTCCAGGCACAGGAGACGGAACGCCGCCGCATCGCGTGGGACGTCCACGACGACACCCTCCAGGCCATGGTGGCCGTCGGCATGCGGCTCCAGTTGCTCGCGGAGCGGGTGCCGGAGTCGTGCGCCGGGGAACTGGAGCGGCTCGACCTGTCGGTGCGCGGGGCGATCAGCCGCCTGCGCAACCTGACGTTCCGCCTGCATCCGCCGGGCATCGACCGGCACGGCCTCGTCGAGGCGCTCTCCAACCACCTGGAGGAAGTGGTGGGCGCCTGGGGGCTCGGCTGGTCGTTCGACCACCGGCTGGACCGCGAGCCCACGCCCGAGACGGCCATCACGGTGTTCCGCATCGTGCAGGAGGCGCTGCTGAACGTGCGCAAGCACGCGCAGGCGAGCACGGTCGCGCTCCGCGTGGTGTCGGCCGACTCGGGCATCCTGACCCGGGTCGAGGACGACGGCACAGGGGCGCCGATGTCCACGGACGGCGTGCACGAGCACTTCGGCGTCATTGAGATGCGCGAGAGAGCCGAGACGGCGGGAGGCTGGTGGTCCATGCACAGCGAACGAGGGGCGGGGACGACGGTCGAGTTCTGGGTGCCGAACCCCGAACCGGTCCCGACGCCGAAGGGCGGTCCTTCGTGACCGCGACGGCGTCCGACGACACCGCGGGAGCGCCGTTGCGCGTGCTCCTGTGCGACGACAACGCGATGCTTCTCGACGCCCTGGGCGAGGTCGTCCAGGCGCAGCCCGACCTGGAGGTCGTGGGCACGGCGGTCAGCGCCGAGCCGGCGATCCGGCTGGCCCGCCGGCACGAACCGGACGTCGTCGTACTGGACGTCCGCTTCCCCGGGGGCGGCTGCCACGTCGCCCGGGAGATCGCGCGATGCTCACCGGGCAGCCGCGTCGTGGCGTTCTCCGCGTACGACGACAAGGGCTCCGTCGAGGAGATGCGTCGTGCGGGCGCCCGCGCCTACGTGCTCAAAGGCGTCACCAACCGGGAGTTCCTCGCGGCCCTGCGCCGGGTGGGCAGGGCCTCGGCGGAAGACTCCTGATCCCGGACGCCCGTACTGACGCGAACGCACCCGTACGAACGGGACTACGCCCGCGCGGGAGCGCCCTTGTCCCGGTCTTCGCCGCCGTCCCCGTTCTCCGTGGAGTCGACGACGTCGACGCTGCTGAGCGCGCCGTCCGTGGCCGCCGACCCGTCGGCGGACGGCGGCGCGGGGCTGAGGGCGGCGATGGCCGCTCCGACGGCGAGGGACGCGACGGCGAGCATGCTGCGCTTCTTCATGCCCTGCTCAACTGCCGGCCCGCCAGGACGTCACGACGACGGACCGTTCGAACGTACGTCGCCGTGCCGCCCGGGCCGTGCGCCGCAGGCGGGGGAGCGCCGCTCACGTCCGGGCCATGAGGCGCAGCATCGCCGTGTCGTACCGGGCCCGCAGCCCCACGTCCGCCGAGACCCGCAGCAGCGCGCCCAGCGCCCGTACCGTCCCCTCGTCGTAGCCGGACGACTCCGCCTCGCGCGCCGCGACCTCCAGGCGGCGGATGCCCTCGGATTCCCGGCCCGCCCCGAGCAGCGCCTCCCCGGCCACCGTGAGCAGCAGCACCCGCGACGCCGCCGACGCGTCGCAGCCGCCGTCCAGGGCGAGCGCGGCGACGGAGGTGTCGAGCGCCGACTGCCACTGCCGCGCCTCCAGCCGGTGCCGCGCCAGGTGGTACAGGGCGAGGCGCTCGGTGTGCGGGGAACCGGCCTCGCGCGCCAGCCGGGCGGCCCGCACGCACCCTTCGGCCGCCTCCTCGGGGGAGCCGAGCGACGCCTGGGCCAGCGAGAGGTTGACCAGCGCGGTCGCCTCGCCGCGCCGGTCACCGGCACGGGCGGCGAGCACCGGCGCGGCCTCCAGGTGCACCAGCGCCTCGTCGGTGCGGCCCTCCTCGGTCAGCACCCAGCCCAGCAGCGCCCGCACCCGCGACTCGGCCCGCTCGTCGGCCTCCGCCAGCGCCGCGTCGAGTGCCGTCCCCAGCAGCGGCGTCCAGTCGTCCAGGACGCGCCACACCACCTGCGGCCACTGCGCGAGGACGATGCGCCAGGTCCTTCCGTGCAGTCCGGCGGCGTCGGCGGCGGCCGCCGCGAGGGCCAGGTCGTCGCGTTCGGCCGCGTACCAGGCCATGGCGTCGTCCCGGTCCGCGAACGGCCGGACGGCGCTCGGCTGCCGGAAGTCGGCGGGAAGCTCGAAGCACGACTCGTCGCCGGGCTCGGCCGCGCCCGCCGCGGCGAGCGCGGTCGCCACACTGTGGTCGAGCACCCGGACGAGGGCCTCGGGCCCGGCCTCCAGGCCGCGCGCGTACAGCCGTACGAGATCGTGCAGGATCCAGCGGTCCGGCGCGGTCCTGGTGACGAGGTGCGCGGCGGTCAGCTTGTCCAGCGCGGCCTCGGCGGCGACCGGGTCCGTGCCCGCCAGGGCCGCCGCCGTGTACCGGTCGACGTGCGTGCCCGGGTGGCGCCCCAGGTGCGCGAAGTGCCGCGCGACCTCCTCGGGCAGCCGGCGCACGGTGAGCCTGAGGGCCGCCCGTACGCCGGTGTCCTCCACGTCCAGCAGGCTCAGGCGGCGGGACTCGTCGGACAGTTCGCCGCACATCGCGCTCAGCGACCAGTCGGGCTGGTCCGCCAGCCGGGCGGCGGCCACCCGCAGCGCCAGGGGGAGCCCCCCGCACAGCTGGGCCAGGCGCCGGGCGGCCACGGTCTCCGCCAGCACCCGCTCCTTGCCGAGCACGGCGGCCAGCAGCGCCGTGCCGTCCTCCGGTTCCAGTACGTCCACCGGTACCGGCCGGGCGGCGTCGGAGGCGATCAGGCCGCGCAGCCGGTACCGGCTGGTGACCACGGTGACGCACCGCGCACCGCCCGGCAGCAGTTCTCTGACCTGGTCGGAGCCGCGGGCGTTGTCGAGCACGACGAGCAGCTGGCGGTCGGCGGCGAGGGACCGGAACAGCGCGGCGGCCCCGGTCGTCGACTCGGGCACCCGGCGCGGCGCGATGCCGAGGGCCAGGAGGAACTCGCGCAGCACCTCGAGGTGGGACGGTTCGCCCGTGTCGCTGAAGCCGCGCAGGTCGGCGTAGAGCAGGCCACCGGCGAACGCGGCGCGGTTGCGGTGGGCCCAGTGCACCACGAGGGCCGTCTTCCCCACACCGGCGGGACCGGTGACCAGGCAGACGGGCGCTTCGCCGGCCGCGGCCCGGGACAGCGCGGTGAGTTCGGCGGCGCGTCCGTGGAACCCGCGCGGCATGCGCGGCAGCAGGTCGACCGTGTGCGCGGGCGCGGCGGCGGCCGGCCCGTGGACCACGGCGGGAGCGGAAGGCGGAGCCGCGGCCTCCTCCGCTTCGTCGTCCTCCCCGCGCAGCGCCACCGCGTAGGCGTCGGCGAGCTCCCGGCCCGGGTCGACGCCCAGCTCGTCCGCCAGCAGACGCCGGGTGCGGTGGAACCAGTCGAGCGCCTCCGAGCGGCGGCCCGCGCGCCGCAGCGCCCGCATGAGCGCGGCGGACAGTGATTCGCGCAGCGGATGGTTCCCGGCCTCGGCGCGCAGCACCGCGGCGGCGCGCGCGTGCTCGCCGAGCCGGGAGTACGCCGCCGCCAGCGACTCGACGGAGGCCAGCCGCAGTTCCTCCAGCGCGTGGGCGGCGGCCTGGAGCGGCGGGCTCGGATACGCGCCGGTCAGCGCGGGCCCCTGCCACAGCGACAGGGCCTCCTGGTACATCGCCGCGGCGTCGCCCGGGGCGCGCTGTCCCCGGGCCAGTGTCACCAGCTCTTCGAAGCGGTGGGCGTCCAGCAGCGTCTCCGGCATGCGCAGGACGTACGCCGTGCCCTGCGTGACCAGCTCGACGCCGTACATGCCGGCGTCCGCGCCGGAGAGCAGTACGCGCAGGCGCGACACATGGCCCTGGATGACGCTGCGGGCGCGCGGCGGCGGTTCGTGGTCCCACAGGGTGTCGGTCAACTGCTCGACCGGTACAGGGCAGTTGGGCCGCAGCAGGAGTGCGGCGAGGAGGCTGCGCCGCTTGGCGGGACCGAGGGGCAGTTCGCCGGCCTCGGTGGCGACGGAAACCGCTCCGAGCAGCCGGAACTCCACTGGCACAACTCCTTTTGGGCGAAGGAGCCAGGTTACCGGACAGTTTCGTCCCGCCGCCTGCCTGCCGCGGCACGCCGGCGCGAACTGCCCGGCCGCCATCCGGATATCGGACTGGCCGTCGGGGTAGGCCCGACCAGGGTGGAAGGGTCCATTCCACCGGGCTTCGGCCGCCCGCACTTCCCGCCGGCCACCGGCCGGCCGCCGTGAACGAACCTTCTGGAGCAAGCAGATGAAACACGAGACCTGTCCCGTCGTCATCGACCCGGCCGGCGCCGACATCCACGGAGAGGGAGCCCGGATACGGGAACGGGGGCCGGTGGCACCGGTGGAGCTCCCCGGCCGGGTCGGAGCGTGGGCGGTGAGCGACCACGCGTTACTCAAGGAGCTGCTCACCGACCCCCGCGTGTCCAAGGACCCCCGCCGGCACTGGCCCGCGTGGATCAACGGGGACATCACGTCGGACTGGCCGCTGTTCACCTGGGTCGCCGTGACCAACATGTTCACCGCGTACGGAAGCGACCACAGGCGCCTGCGGAAACTGGTCTCCACGGCGTTCACACCGCGCGCCACCGAGGCCCTGCGGCCCCGTGTCGAGCGCATCACCGCCGACCTCCTCGACCACCTGGCGGCCACCCCGCCGGGGCAGGCGGTGGACCTGCGTGAGGAGTACTGCTACCCGATCCCCATCCAGGTGATCTGCGAGCTGTTCGGCGTCGACGACGAAGGTACGCGCCAGGAACTGCGCCGCCTGGTGGACAGCATCTTCAACACCGCCATCACGCCCGAGGAGGCGGCGGCCACCTTCCAGGGCATGCACCGGGTGCTGTGCGACCTCGTCGCCCGCAAGCGCGAGACCCCGGGCGACGACATGACCAGCGTCCTGATCGCCGCCCGCGAGGAGGACGGCGAGCGGCTCACCGAGGCCGAACTGGTCGACACCCTGCTGCTGGTGATCAGCGCCGGGCACGAGACCACGGTCAACCTGCTGGACAACGCGATCCACGCCCTGCTGACCGACCCCGGGCAGCTCGAACTCGTCCGGACCGGCGGGGCCACCTGGAACGACGTGATCGAGGAGACGCTGCGCGTCCAGGCGCCGGTGGCGAGCCTGCCGCTGCGTTACGCGGTGGAGGACATCGAGGCCGGCGGCGTGACCATCGGACGGGGCGACGCGATCCTCGCCGCCTACGCCGCCGCCGGGCGCGACCCCGCCCACCACGGCGAGGACGCCGGCCGGTTCGACGTCACCCGGCCGAACAAGGAGCACCTCGCGTTCGGCCACGGCGTCCACTTCTGCCTGGGCGCGCCCCTGGCCCGGCTCGAAGCGCAGATCGCGCTTCCCGCGCTCTTCGAGCGGTTCCCCGCCCTGGCCCCCGCCGTGCCGCCGGAGGACCTGCTGCCGGTGGAGTCGTTCATCTCCAACGGCCACCGCAGCCTCCCCGCCCGCCTCACCGGCTGAGCCCGGCTCCCACGGCCCGCAGGAGGCCGAGCGCCCTCCCTCCCGCCCCCGACTGCCCGCACGCCGGGCGGCGGAGGGGGAGACAGGTGATTTGACCGATGCCCCCGCGCGGGGCGCACCGCGACAGTGACACCTCCCAGCGAACGGCGGTGTCCGCCGGGCGTACGGCCGGCCGCGGCCCTCGGCGACGAGTGCGGCGGCCGGACAGCCCGTCGGCCCCGTCACGACCGAGAGGACGACTCAGTCGTGCAGCAGAACCACATGGACAACAACGCCGGTGCGCACCTCGTGGCCCCGGCCCGCCGTCGGGGCGGCCGCGTGCGGTCGCTCGTGGCCGGCCTCGCGGCGCTCCTGGCCGTCGGCGGCCTCGGCACCGCCATGACCCCCACCGCCCAGGCGGCGGACAATCCGTACGAGCGCGGCCCGGCACCCACCACCGCGAGCATCGAAGCGGCCACCGGCCCCTACGCGGTCTCGCGGACCACCGTCTCCTCCCTGGCCGTCACCGGCTTCGGCGGCGGAACCGTCTACTACCCGACGTCCACCAGCGACGGCACCTTCGGCGCGATCGCCGTCTCGCCCGGCTTCACCGCCGACCAGTCGTCCATCGCCTGGCTCGGGCCGAGGCTCGCCTCGCAGGGCTTCGTCGTCTTCACCATCGACACCCTCACGCGGTACGACCAGCCCGACAGCCGGGGCCGCCAACTGCTGTCCGCCCTGGACTACCTGACTGAGCGCAGCACCGTGCGCGGCCGGATCGACAGCAGCAGACTCGGCGTGATGGGCCACTCCATGGGCGGCGGCGGCTCGCTGGAAGCGGCCAAGAGCCGGCCCTCCCTCCAGGCCGCCATCCCGTTGACCGGATGGAACACCGACAAGACGTGGCCGGAGCTGCGGACGCCGACGCTGGTCGTGGGAGCCGACGGTGACACCGTCGCGCCGGTCGGCTCGCACTCCGAGCCCTTCTACGAGAGCCTGCCGTCCACGCTCGACAAGGCGTACCTGGAACTCAACGGCGCGTCGCACTTCACGCCCAACACCTCCAACACCACCATTGCGAAATACAGCCTCTCCTGGCTCAAGCGGTTCATCGACAACGACACCCGCTACGAGCAGTTCCTGTGCCCGCTGCCCCGCCCGAGCCTGACCATCGAGGAGTACCGGGGCAACTGCCCGCACACCTCCTGACGTTCACCCGCACCGGTGCCGGTGCCGACCGCCTGCCCGCGGCCCGGCACCGGCACGCCGCTGTCCCCGGGGGTGTGCGCGGGCACAGACTTCACCCGCCGACACTGGGCGCGTGCCCAGTGTCGGCCTCGCAACTCATGGTCTTTGCAGGTCAGATGGGTGGCGCGGGCGGCCGTCCGGTACTGGACGCGAGGCTTCCGTAAGCGCTTACGCGGAAGTAACGTGACGGTGTGAGCGGAGGACGACCGTGAGCGCCGCCGTCCGGCTGTACGGCCGGCGCACCGAACTGGCAGCCGTGGCAGCCCTGTCCGACCGGGCGCGCTCGGGGCGCGGGGGCGCTGTGCTGCTCGCCGCCGAGCCGGGACTCGGCCGCACCGCGCTGCTGTGCCGCGCGGCGGCCGACTTCGAAGGACCGGTGCTGCACACCCGGGCCGTACCCGCCGAGAGCCGACTGCCCCACAGCGGGGCGCACGCGCTGCTGTGCGCCGCCGGCGACCGGCCGGACGACCCCGCGCCCTCCCGCATCCTGCGGTCCGGTCTGCCGCCGGGCGGCCTGCTGGAGGCGCTGCGCGCACGCGCCGACGGGCGGCCCCTGCTCGTCTGCGTCGACGACGCGCACCTGTGGGACGACCGGTCGCGGGCCGCCCTCGGCTTCGCAGCCCGCCGCCCCGAGGCCCTGCGCGGCGTCGGCCTGCTGCTGACCACGGCCGCGCACCGGGCGTACGACCCCGACTTCGCGGGACTGCCCGTCGTCCGCCTCGGCCCGCTCGCCGAACAGGCCGCGTCGCAGCTGCTGGACGAACTGGCGGGGGAGGGGACGGACCCGGCCGTACGGCAGGCGCTGCTGCACGAGTCGGAGGGCAACCCGGCCCTGCTGAAGGCACTGACCGGCCGTCTGTCACCGGCCCAGCTCTCCGGGCACGCGCCGCTGCCCCGGCCGCTCGCCGACGGCGAGACCCTGCTGCGCACGGCCGGTGACCGGCCGGCCGCGCTGGCACCGGACGCCGCGTTCGTCCTGCTGCTCGCCGCCGCCGCGCAGGAGCAGACGCCCGGGGCCGGGGGAGCGGACGCGGGGCTGGTGGCGCGCGCGGCCGGCGCCGCCGGCATCGGCGGGCGGGCGCTGGACGCCGACGCCTGGGCGGGAGTGGCGCGCGACGACGGCGACCTGATCCGCTTCGAGAGCCCGCTGCTGCGCCGCGCCGTCCACGCCGGCGCCCCGGCGGCCCGGCGGCGGGCCGCCCACCACCTGCTCGCGACCGCACTCGCCGGTGACCGGCGACCCCTGCCCCGCCTCCTGCACCGCGCCCTGGCCGCCGACGGCCCGGATCCGGGACTCGCCGCCGGCCTGGCGGCGGCCGCGGCCGACCCGAGGGTGCCGGGCCTCCAGCGCTCCTCGGCCCTGGCCGCAGCCGCCGAACTGGCCGCGGCGGACGACGGCGAGCGTTCCGCGCGCCTGACCGCAGCCGCCGAACTGGCCAGGCTGGCGGGCCACCCGCACCGGGCGCGGGAACTGCTGACCGCCGCCCGCACGGGCCGGGTCCACGACGCCGTACGCGGCCGGGCCGAACTTGTCTCCGGCCTCCTGACGACGGGCGACGGCCCCGCCGCCGACGCCCACGGGGCGCTGCTGGTGGCCGCCGGCCTGCTCGCCCCGTACGACGCACGGCACGCCGGCGCCGCCCGCCTCGCCGCCATGGACGCGGCCTGGGCCGCCGGTGACGCGGCGGGATGCCTGGCCGCGCTCGGCGCCGACGATCCGGCGCCGGCCGCGGCCCCGGCGCACCCCGCCGGGCAGACCGCGTGCCCGCACGCGGCGCCGGACGCCACCGGCGGCAGCGGAGGAGCCGACGAGGACTACCGGGCCGGCATGCTCGCCGCCCTGCGCGCACGCCCCGGCGACGCACGGGGCCCGCTGCGGCGGGTGGTGGAACGGGCCGCGGACGACGACGAACCCCAGCGGCTGCTGCGGGCCGGGGCCGCCGCGCTCGTCCTCGGCGACATCGCGGCGGCCTGCCGCGTCAACGCGCGGGGCCTGGCCCTCGGCCGGGCCCGGGACGTCGTCGCCCTCGTGCCCCGGCTCCTGGAGCACCTCGCGTACGCCGAGTTGAGGGCCGGAAGGCACGCCAGGGCCGGAGCGCACGCCCGCGAGGGGCTGCGCGCCGCCCACCGCGCCGGGCAGCGCAACGCCGCCGCCCATCTGCACGCGATCCTCGCCCTCGTCGCCTCGGTCGAGAGCGACGCCGCGACCGTCGCCGGACACGTGGGGGCCGCGATGGCGACCGCCGGCCCGCACGGCCTGGTCCAGGCCGCCACCCTGGCCGAATGGGCCTCGGCACGCGCCGACCTGGGACGCGGCCGGGCCGCCGACGCCGCCGCGCGGCTCGGCCCCCTGGTCGGGGCGGGACCCCGCCGGGGGCACTTCGCCCTGCGCATGCTGGCCGTCCCCTGCTTCGTCGAGGCCGCCGTGCTGGCCGGGCGGCCCTGCGAAGCGCGCGACGTGGTCGAGGAGTTCGCCGCCTGGGCCGCCCACGGCGGCGATCCGCAGGCACCCGCGCTGCTCGCCCGCTGCCGGGCGCTGCTTGCGGACCCCGACGGGGCCGACGCCCTGTACGCCCACGCGCTGGCCCTGCACGAAATGGCCGACGGCGACTTCGAGTGGGCCCGCACCCAGTTGCTGTACGGGAAGTGGCTGCGGCGCCGGCGCCGTCCCAGTGAGGCGAGGGGGCGGCTGAGGGACGCCCTGGTGGCCTTCGAACGTTCCGAGGCCCTCGCCTGGGTGGACCAGACGCGCGCGGAGCTGCGGGCCACCGGGGACACGGCCGGCGGCGAACCGGCCGGGGCACTGTCCTGCCTGAC
The DNA here is from genome assembly GCF_053610585.1 of Streptomyces sp. NPDC054887. Taxonomy (NCBI): domain Bacteria; kingdom Bacillati; phylum Actinomycetota; class Actinomycetes; order Kitasatosporales; family Streptomycetaceae; genus Streptomyces; species Streptomyces sp. NPDC054887. The sequence goes on from NZ_JBSGYQ010000030.1 coordinate 51,463, forward strand.
GCCGCAGCAGCTGCGGATCGCGCACTGCGTGGCGGAGGGGGCGACCAACCGCGAGGTGGCGCAGCGCCTGTCCGTGAGCCACCGCACCGTGGACCACCACCTGCGCAACGTCTTCGCGCAGCTGGGCGTGCGCTCCCGGCTGGAACTGTCCCGGCTGGTGGACCGGGCCGGGGCCGGGAAGGCGCAGTCCTAGGGACGGCGGTGTGCGGCGCGTATCGGTTCAACTCCGATATGGCTTCCGGCCCGCAACGCGGCCCGCCGCGATTACCACGTAGTGATCATGGAAGCAACCCCTCCATATGCCGGTGTGGCTGGTTATGATCTGCATCCCCCACGTCTCACCCCGTCGTTCCGGCCTCCCCGTGTTCCGCTCCCCTCCCCGCGCCGGACCGGCCGCCCGGTCTGCCCGCTTCCCCCTCCGTCCCCGAGGACCGATGTCTCCCACCGAACCCGAAGACGCATCCGGTATACCGCCCGCGCCGCCCGAGTCCGGCGCGCCGCGGAGCCGTCGCCGGCGTACCGTCCGGCTGCGCACCCTGCTCATCTGCCTGGCGGTCGTCCCCACCGTCGCGATGGGCGCCCAGGTCGCCGTGACGGCCGAACGGCTGCTGGACCAGTCGCGGCACCTGCGCGGCGATGTGGCGGCCGGTGAGCGCATCGGCGCACCCGCGTACGCGCTCATGGTCGGGCTCCAGGACGAGCGGACGCTGACGGCCGCGCGGTGGGCGGGCTCCGAAGTGTCCGGAAAAGACCTGCGCGCCCGTCGCGCGGCGACGGACCGGGCCGCCGAGGCGTTCCGCAGGGCGACGAACACCGGTCCCGGAACCTCCGGAGAGCGGGACCACCATCTCGCCGGGGTGAGCGACAGCCTCGAGGACCTGGACGCGCACCGCGAGCGCGCGGACGCCCGCAGCGGCGGCGCCGACCGCACGATCGGCTACTACACCGACGTGATCGGCCGGACGATCGACGTGTACCAGCGGGAGTTCAGCCACACCGAGGACGCCGAGCTCACCCAGGAGAGCCGACTGGTCGCCACCATGTTCGCCGCGTCGGAGCTGGTAGCGCTGGAGGAGACGATCCTCGCGTCGGCCGGTCCGGCCGGTGAACTGACGGCCTCGCGGTTCGCCGCGTACGTCAACGCCGTCGGCGCCCACCGGTACCTGTACGACTCGTCGATCGTCCCTTATCTGCCCGCCGCCGACCGCGCGGCGTACGAGGAGATCACCGGCTCCGGCGCGTGGCAGGCGAAGACCCGGGTCGAGAACGCCGTGGTGTCCGACCACGAGGACATCGCGTCCGGCGTGAAGCTGCCGCTTCAGGCCGCCGGCTGGCGGACCGCGCACGACACCCTGGGCGATCGGCTGGCCTCGCTCAACTCCGCCCGCTCGCGCGGCGTGCTGGCGCGCGCCGACGCCAAGGCGGCCGAGCTGGAGACCGAGGTCGCCCGACTGGTCGGTGGCAGCGCGGGGGCGCTGCTGATCGTCGCGGGCGTCGTCGTGTTCACCACGCGCTCGGTCCTGCGCCGCCTGCGCGGCCTGCACGAACGCACGGTGGCGGTCGCCGAGGAGACGCTGCCGGACGTCGTGGCACGGCTCCAGCGCGGCCAGCCCGTCGACGCCGACGCACTGCCCCGACCCACCGGCGCCCAGGACGAAGTGGGACGCATCGGCGACGCGTTCGCCCGTGTGGTCGCCGTGTCCGTGGACGGGCACCGCCGGCTCTCGGACGAGCGCCACGGCTTCGGCATGTTCGCCGCGGGCATCGCCTCGCGCACCGGGAACCTGGTCAGCCGCCAGCTGAGCCTGACCGAGGACCTCCAGGACACGTTCGGCCACGACGAGGCGCTGCTGGCCCAGTTGATGCGCTCCGACCAGTTGACGGTGGGTATGCGACGGCAGATCGAGAACCTGCTCATCCTGGCCGGCGGCGAGATCCCCGACCCGCACACCGAGCCCATGCGCGTCGCCGACCTGCTGCGCGAGGCCGCCGCCGAGGTGGAGGACTTCCGGCGCATCGAACGCCAGGCCCTGGACGAGATCAGCGTGGAACCCCGCGTGATCAGCCAGATCAGCCACCTCCTTGCGGAACTGCTGGACAACGCGACCCGGTTCTCCCCGCCGAGGTCCAAGGTGGTCATCCGGGCCGAACTGGTCGCCGACGGCCTGTCGGTCGAGATCGAGGACCGGGGCCCCCGGGTGACGCCCGCCAGCTACGAGGAGATGAACCGGCGCCTGCACTCGGCGCCGCCGTACGCCGTCCTGGCGCAGAACGCGCACCGGCTCGGCCTCTTCGTCGTCGGCCACCTCGCGGACCAGCTCCCGGCCACGGTCACGCTGCGCCGCTCGGTCTACGGCGGCACGTCGGCGGTCGTGATCATCCCCGGTGAGCTGCTCGTACCGACGGAGCGGGAACCGGCGCGCGAGACGGCGCCGCCCGCCGGCGCGGCGGCCGTTCCCGCCCCGGCTGCCGAGCCGCCCGCCCCTGACACCGAGCCGCCCGCCGCGTCCGCCCGCGCCGCCGGTCAGGGGCCCCGGGCCCTGCCGGAGAGAAGGCCCGAGCTGCCGAACCGGCAGCGGCCCGAGCGCGCGCCGGGGACCGCCCCCGAACGCGCGCCCGTCACCCCGCTCCTGGCGCAGGCCGACGGCTCCCGCCCCGCCCTGCCCGAGCGCGTACCCCACACCCACATCGCCGAGCAGCTCCGTGAGCCGCACACGGCACAGGCACCGGCCGGACAGGACACGGCGACACCCGAAGAGGTGGCCGACGCCTGGGCCGACTACGAACAAGGGACCCGGAAAGTGGAAGCAGAGCTCGGACAGGATCAGGCATGACCACCACACCGAACGACATGATCTACAGCATCCTCGACAACAACCTGAGCAGGATCGCGGGCATCGAGGGGGCCGTACTCCTGTCCAACGACGGGATCAGGCTCAGCGCCTACCTCCTGGAACGCGACCGGGCGGAGCGCATCGCCGCCGCCGCCTCGGGCATCGCGGCCACGATGAAGGCGATATCCCGCGAGATCGGCGGCGGCGGGGTGATCCGCCAGCTCGTCGAGATGGACGACCGCTACCTGTGCATCGTGGGCTGCGGCGAGGGCAGCACGCTGATCGTGGTGACCTCCCGCAAGGCGCGGCTGGGCGAGCTGGGCGGCGAGGCGGTACGCACCGCACAGGCCCTCGGTGAATGGCTGGGCACACCCGAGCGCACCCAGGCACTGCCGTCGTAATGCCGGACGACCCACAGCCGCGCGGCCCTCGCCGGACGCGGCTGTACGCCCTGACCGACGGCCGTACAGCCGCTCCGCGCACCGCCCTGACCATGGACACGATGATCACGGCGGCCGTGGCCGGGGACGCGCTCGGCGGCCTGCCCACCGAATGGCAGGCCATCCTCACCATGTGCCCGTCCCCCGACGGCCGGGCCGTCGCCGAGATCGCGGCCCGGATGCACATGCGCCTCACCCCCATGACGGTCCTGCTCGGGGAACTGGTGGAGCGCGGTCTGATCCACCACCGGCCGCCCCTGGCGGGCGCCGAGACCAGCAACGTCCACCTGCTCATGAGAATCAGGGACAGCCTTGCCCACCTATGACACCCCTGCCCGGGAAGCGGCCGCGACCGAGCCGGCCCCCGTCAAGATCCTCGTCGCGGGCGGCTTCGGCGTGGGGAAGACGACGCTCGTCGAGACGGTCTCCGAGATCGAACCGCTGCGTACGGAGGAGCGCCTCACGGCCGCGGGCGTCGGCGTCGACGACCTCGACGGCATCGAGTCCAAGACGGTCACCACCGTGGCGATGGACTTCGGGCGCATCACCCTCACCGACGCCGGCGTCGTCCTCTACCTCTTCGGCACCCCGGGTCAGGAACGTTTCTGGTTCATGTGGGACGACCTGCTGAACGGGGCGTTCGGTGCCGTCGTCCTGGTCGACACCCGGCGTCTGGACCGCAGCTTCCCCGCCGTCGACTTCTTCGAGAGCCGGGGGCTGCCTTTCGTGGTCGGCGCGAACTGTTTCCACGGCGAGCAGCCGTACACCGCCGACGAGATCAGGGCGGCGCTGCACCTGCGCGACCCGGACACGCCCGTCCTCATGCTCGACGCCCGCTCCCGCGACGACGTCCGCGACGCGCTGCTCTCGCTCCTCGACCTGCTCATCGCCAAGGCGCGGGAGGCCGCGGCGCTCTAGAGCGCCGATCGGCGGCTCCGTTCCTCCGGCCGCGCGGGCCTCCCTTCCCGCTTGGCCCTCCCGGCGTGCGTCCGGCCCGGGACGGACGGACGATGAAGCCGATGAGCGGAGTAGCTGTGACCAAGGGAAACACGGCGCCGGGCACGGACGATGCCCTCGTCGTACTGAAGAACGTCAACAAGCACTTCGGCGCGTTGCACGTGCTCCAGGACATCGACCTGACCATCCGCCGCGGCGAGGTCGTCGTCGTCATCGGGCCGTCCGGGTCGGGCAAGTCCACCCTGTGCCGTGCCATCAACCGGCTGGAGGCCATCGACTCCGGCGAGATCGCCGTCGACGGCAAACCGCTGCCGGCCGAGGGACGCGAGCTCGCCGCGCTGCGGGCCGACGTGGGCATGGTCTTCCAGTCGTTCAACCTCTTCGCCCACAAGACGGTGCTCCAGAACGTGACGCTGGGGCAGATCAAGGTGCGCAAGAAGGACAAGAAGGAAGCCGAGGACCGGGCGCGCGCGCTCCTCGAACGGGTGGGTGTCACCACCCAGGCGGACAAGTACCCCGCCCAGCTCTCCGGCGGCCAGCAGCAGCGGGTGGCGATCGCGCGGGCGCTGGCCATGGAACCGAAGGTCATGCTCTTCGACGAGCCGACCTCGGCCCTCGACCCCGAGATGATCAACGAGGTGCTGGAGGTGATGCAGCAGCTCGCCCGCGACGGCATGACGATGGTCGTCGTCACCCACGAGATGGGCTTCGCCCGGTCGGCCGCCAACCGTGTGGTCTTCATGGCGGACGGCCGGATCGTCGAGGAGACGACCCCCGACCAGTTCTTCACCAACCCCCGCAGCGACCGGGCCAAGGACTTCCTGTCGAAGATCCTTCACCACTGAGGCCGCCCCACGGGATCCCACGAACTCCCCCCACACCGAATCCCCAGGGATGATCACCATGAAGATGCTCAAGGTCACTGCCGCGGCCGCCACGGCGCTCGCGCTGTCCCTGACCGCCGCGGGCTGCGGTTCCGACGACGGCGACGAGAGCGGCTCGGGCAGCGGCGGCGACAAGATCACCGTCGGCATCAAGTACGACCAGCCGGGTCTCGGCCTGAAGACCCCGGACGGCAAGTACACCGGCTTCGACGTCGACGTCGCGACCTACGTCGCGAAGGAACTGGGCCACGAGCCCGGCGACATCGAGTGGAAGGAAGCCAAGAGCGCCGACCGCGAGACGCTCCTGGAGCGCGGCGACGTCGACTTCATCGCGGCCACCTACTCGATCAACGAGGAGCGGCAGAAGAAGGTCGACTTCGCCGGTCCCTACCTCCTGGCCCACCAGGACGTCCTCGTACGCGCCGACGACGACTCCATCAAGAAGCCCGAGGACCTGAACAACAAGAAGCTCTGCTCGGTCACCGGGTCCACCTCCGCGCAGAACGTCAAGACCAAGCTCGCGCCGAAGGCGCAGCTCCAGGAGTACGGCGGCTACTCGGAGTGCCTGACCGGCCTGGAGAACAAGGTCATCGACGCCCTGACCACCGACGACTCGATCCTCGCCGGTTACGCCGCCCAGCCGGAGCACCAGGGCAAGTTCAAGCTCGGCGGCTTCAAGATGAGCAACGAGAACTACGGCATCGGTGTCCAGAAGGGCAGCGACCTCAAGGACCGGATCAACACCGCGCTCGAAAAGATGGTGTCGGACGGCACCTGGCAGAAGTACGTGGAGAAGAACTTCGGCCCCGCCGACTACAAGAACGAGCCCGCCCCGAAGATCGGGAACGTCGTCAGCTGACGCGTTGCACCGACCGGACCGCCCGGCGCGCCGCACTCTCGCGGCGCGCCGTGCCCTCACCCACGCGAAAGTGCGGGAGACGTGTTCGACTTTCTCGAAGGCTACGACCTGCTGGGAGCTTTCTGGGTCACGGTGCAGCTCGCCGTCTATTCGGCCGTCGGCTCCCTGATCTGGGGAACGCTCCTGGCCGCGATGCGGGCGAGCCCCGTGCCCCTGATGCGCGGCTTCGGCACCGGCTACGTCAACGTGGTGCGGAACATCCCGCTGACGGTGATCATCGTCTTCACCTCGCTGGGGCTCTTCCAGACGCTCGGAGTCAGCCTCGGCGCCGACGACTTCGAGACCATCAACTTCAGACTCGCCGTGCTGGGCCTGATCGCCTACACCTCCGCCTTCGTGTGCGAGGCGCTGCGATCCGGCATCAACACGGTGCCGGTCGGCCAGTCCGAGGCGGCGCGCGCCATCGGCCTGAGCTTCCCGCAGGTCCTGACGCTCATCGTCCTCCCGCAGGCGTTCCGTTCCGTCGTGGGCCCGCTCACGAACGTCCTGATCGCCCTGACGAAGAACACCACGGTGGCAGCCGCGATCGGCGTCGCCGAGGCCGCGACCCTGATGCGGGAGATGATCGAGAACGAGGCGCAGCTCATCCTCATCTCGGCCATCTTCGCGTTCGGGTTCATCTGCCTCACCCTGCCGACCGGACTCTTCCTCGGCTGGGTGAGCAAGAAGGTGGCGGTGAGGCGATGACGTCCGTCCTGTACGACCTCCCCGGGCCCCGCGCCAGGCGGCGCAACGCCCTGTTCACCGTCGTCTTCCTGCTGGCGCTCGCGGTGCTTGTCTGGTGGGTGGTGCGGGCGCTCCTGGACAAGAATCAGCTCGAATGGATCAAGTGGGAGCCGTTCTTCACCGACGGCCGGGCCTGGACGACGTACATCCTGCCGGGGCTGAAGAACACCCTGATCGCCTCCGCCCTCGCCATGGTCATCGCGCTGCCCCTGGGAGCGCTCTTCGGCATCGCCCGGCTCTCCGAGCACTGGTGGGTGCGCGGCGCGGCCGGCACGGTCGTGGAGTTCTTCCGCGCCATCCCGGTGCTGATCCTGATGCTCTTCGCCAACGAGGCGTACTCCGAGTTCACCGACGTCAGCCCCGACAACCGGCCCCTGTACGCCGTCGTCACCGGCCTGGTCCTCTACAACGCCTCGGTGCTCGCCGAGGTGGTGCGGGCCGGAATCCTCTCGCTGCCGGCCGGGCAGACCGACGCCGCCAAGGCGGTCGGCATGCGCAAGGGCCAGATGATGCGGTTCGTCCTGCTGCCCCAGTCGGTCACCGCGATGCTCCCCGCGCTCGTCAGCCAGCTCGTCGTCATCGTCAAGGACACCGCGCTCGGCGGCGCGCTGCTCGGCTTCTCCGAGCTGCTGGCGTCGGTCCGTCCCATGAGCGCGAACTACGGCGCGAACACCATCGCCAGCTTCACCGTCGTCGCCGTCATCTTCGTCCTCCTCAACTTCGCGCTCACCACCTTCGCCGCCTGGCTCGAAGGCCGGCTGCGGCGTGGCAGGAAGTCCACGGGCGCGGTGGTCGGGGCCGACGCGGTCGCGGACCTCGCGACACCGGGCGAGCACATCGCCCCGCACGGACCCGATCGTCCGAAAAGCTGAGCGAACGGCCGCGCGCGGCGGCGACAATGCCGCCATGGTCGAGATCCCCGCACCGCCCCGGGTCCTGGTCGTCGAGCACGAGGCCGAGTGCCCGCCGGGACTCTGGGGCGGCTGGCTGACCGAAGCCGGCCTGCGGCTGCACGTCGTACGGCCCTACCGGGGCGACGCCCTGCCGCGGGACCCCGGGCGGTACGACGGCCTGCTCGTCCTGGGCGGGTCGCCCGGGCCGCTGGACGACGACCGCCACCCGTGGCTGCCGGCCACCCGTGCCCTCCTGCGGGCGGCGTTCGAGCGCGGGACTCCCACGTTCGGCATCTGCCTCGGCGCCGAGCTGACGACCGTGGAGCTGGGCGGCCGGGTCGGCCGCCGCCGCACGCCGCAGATCGGCGTGTACGAGCTGGAGTTGCTGCCCGCCGCGGCGGGCGATCCCGTCTTCGGGGGCCTGTCCGGCACCCCGCCGGCCATGCTCTGGCACCTGGAGGAGATGACCGTACTGCCGCCGGGGGCGGTGCCGCTGATCGCCGGCACCGGGTCCCCGCACCAGGCTTTCCGCATCGGCGCGCACACGTGGGGAACCCAGTTCCATCCCGAGGCGACACCGGGGATCGTGGCCGAGTGGGGCAGGGAGAGCGACGTACTGCGCAGGGCTGGGGCCGCCGCGGACGAGATCGTCGCACAGCTCACCGCTGCGCGGACCGCAACGGAACGGGCCTGGCGTCCGGTCGCCCTGCGCTGGGCCGCCCTCGTCGGTGGCGGGCGTCCGGGCGGCTCCCGGCCCTCCTGAACGGTGCCGTTCCCACGGGCTATATTCTGCGGCCCGGGACGCGGCCGACCAGGGCCGGCGCGAGGAAGGGGGGTGCGTTCCGTCATGGCGACACCCATGGGCACGCTGGATCTTTTCGACCGGGAGTACGTGCTCGACCCCTTCCCGGTGTGGGACGGCCTGCGGGAGAACGCGCCGGTGCGCTACGAACCGGACACCGGTCTGTGGCTGGTGAGCCGGTACGACGACGTACGCGCCGTACTGCTCGACACGGACACCTTCCTCGTGGACAACGCCATGGACGCGATCGGCCGCTTCTCGGTGGCGACGCTGCGCGTCCTGGCCGGCGTCAGATTCGCCCTGCCGCCCACCCTCGCCAGCAACGGCGGCGAGAGCCACGCCGGGTACCGGGGCCTCATGACCAGGTTCCTCGGCGCCCGGGCCGTCGCCGCGGCCGTGCCGATGATCGAGCGGGTGACGGGGGAGTGCCTGGACGAGGTCGAACGACGGCTCGACGCCGACGGCGTCTGCGACCTGGCCACCACGCTGGCGCGGGACGTTCCGCTGCGGGTCCTGCTGAACGTGCTGGGACTCCGCGTGGGCGACGAAGTCGACATGGACACGCTGACCCGGTGGAGCGACGCCTCGCTCGAACTCTTCTGGGGGCGGCCGGACGACGCCCGGCAGACCGAGCTCGCTGGTGAGGCGGCCGACTTCTACGCCTGGCTCAGGGACCTGGTCACCGGACAGGACGCCGCGCCCGGCACACTGCTCGCCGCGCTGGAGGCGCACCGGCTGCCGGACGGCGCGCCCGCGACCACGGCCGAGAGGGCCGCTGTCCTCTACTTCATCGTCATCGCGGGCCAGGCGACCACCCGGCAGATGCTGAGCATCATGTACCGGCGCGCGCTGACGGAACCGGGACTGTGGCGGCGGTTCGCGGACCGGCCCGCCGACGTGGCGCCCTGGGCGGAGGAGGTGCTCCGCCGGGAGCCCCCCATCACCACCTGGCGGCGGGTCACCGGCCGGCCCGTCACGCTGTCCGGCGTGGACCTTCCGGCGGGCGCGCCCCTGCTGCTCATGCTCGCCTCCACCGGTTCGGACCCCGAGGTGTTCGACGAACCCGAGCAGCTCTGCCCGCACCGGCCCAACCGGCGGCAGCACCTGGCCTTCGGCGTCGGGCGGCACAGGTGCTCCGGAGCCGAACTGGCCAGGGCGGAGGCCGAAGCGGTGCTGCGGACGACCGCGGCGCGGCTGCCCGGCCTCAGGCTCGCGAACCCCACGACGCCGCCCCCGATGCTGGGGCTGCTGTCCTTCCGCGCGCCGCTGCACGTGCCCGTGGAGCGCGCCGCGTCCCGCCCCGGCGCAGGGCGGGACGCGGCGGCCCGCTGATCAGACGACGGCCGGGGTCTCCTGCCGCACGGTGATCGCGTTCAGGCGGATCGTGTACCGCGCGGTGTCCCCGACGGTGAGCGCCCGGACCTCCTCCGGGCCGAGCCCCACGGTGATGTTGGCGCAGAAGGCGACGGCGTACAGGGAGTCCCCGCCCTCCTCGTCCCGGAGGGCGAACAGCAGGTTGTAGTAGTAGCTCGTACGGTCCGGGTCCTCCCGGTAGAAGGAGAGGTGGGTGCCCTCCTGCCGGCCCAGACCCACGAACGCTCCGGTGAGCGCTCCCTCGACCGCCTCCCAGAAGGCCGGGCCGGCCGACGGCAGGGGCAGGGCCTGGCGTACGGCCTCCTTGAGGGACAGGATCATGACGCTGACCGGGGCGGTCTCCTGGAGCCCCCAGCCGCGGACGATCTTCACCGTCGAGCAGTGCGGAATGCCGCTCGCCGCCCGGCTGATCTCACCGAAGTCGAAGTCCACCGTCGCCGGCGCGATCGCGTGCTGGAAGCCGGCCTCGATGTTGCGCGCCCGGTCCATGAAAGACGACCCCACCTCGAAGACCGTCTTGAACGTCGTCTTCTCGGCGGCGATCCGGTCAGCCATTGCTGCTCCTGTGTGTCGGAAGTGATCGCGCCCGGCGCAAGTATGCCGTGAGCCCTTCCGCCCGCCGCACGGGGCGGGGTTCGTCCCGGTCCGTCACAGGGCGTCGCCGGGCAACCAGGACAGATCGTCCAGATCCAGCTCGGGGACGGGCTGCTGACCGTCGGTCAGGGGCTGCTCCACCCACATGACCTTGCCGGTCGGCGTGTACCTGGTGCCCCACCGGCCCGCGAACTGCGAGACGAGGAACAGCCCGCGGCCGCCCTCGTCCGTCGTGGCGGCCCGCCGCAGGTGCGGCGCGGTGCTGCTGCCGTCCGACACCTCGCAGATCAGCCCCCGCTCGTACATCAGCCGCACGTGGATGGGCTCCGAGCCGTAGCGGATCGCGTTGGTGATCAGCTCGCTGAGCATGAGCTCGGTCGTGAACCCGATGTCCGCGAGCCCCCACGTCTCCAGCTGCCGGCCGCACGCCGCGCGCACCGGGGCGACGGCCGCCGGGTCGGACGGTACGTCCCAGTCGGCGACGCGCGTGCGGTCCAGCAGGTGCGTGCGGGCCACCAGCAGCGCGATGTCGTCCCTGCGGTGCTCGGGCAGCATCGCGTCGAACACGGCCTGGCAGGTCTCCTCGGGCGTCGGGTCCGAGGGGTCCGCGAGGGTCCGGCGCAGCAGGCGCAGTCCGGAGTCGATGTCGCGCTCGCGGTGCTCGATGAGCCCGTCGGTGTAGAGCACGAGGCGGCTGCCCTCCGGCAGCCGTACCTCGGCGGTCTCGAACGGCAGGCCGTGCAGACCGAGGGGCGGGAAGACCGGCACTTCGAGGAACTCCACCGTGCCGTCGGGGCGGACCAGGGCGGGCGCGAAGTGCCCCGCCGTGGCCACGGAGCACACCCCGGAGACCGGATCGTAGATCGCGTACAGGCAGGTGGCGCCCGAGATGCCGTCGCCGCCGTCGCCCCCCTCCTCGTGGTCGATGCGCGAGACCAGCTCGTCGAGGTGGCCCAGGAGTTCGTCCGGGGCCAGGTCCAGGGCGGAGAAGTTGTGGACCGCGGTCCGCAGCCGGCCCATGGTGGCGGCGGCGTGCAGGCCGTGCCCGACGACGTCGCCCACCACGAGCGCCACCCGGGCGCCCGGCAGCGGGATGACGTCGAACCAGTCGCCGCCCACCCCGGCCTGCGCGGGCAGATAGCGGTAGGCCACGTCCAGGGCGTCCTGCTCGGGCAGGACGCGCGGCAGCAGGCTGCGCTGGAGCGTCACAGCCATGGCGTGCTCGCGGCTGAAGCGGCGGGCGTTGTCGATGGCGACCGCGGCGCGGGCGGCCAGCTCCTCGGCGAACGCCAGGTCCTCCTCGCCGAACCGCTCGGTGGCCTCCGAGCGCCAGAAGTTCGCCATGCCCAGGACGACCCCGCGGGCCTGGAGCGGCACCGAGACCAGGGAACGGATGCCGAAGGCCAGGGCCCGGTCGGCGCCCTCCGGGTCCTGCGACCGCCAGCCGTGGGCGACCACCAGGTCGGCCTCCAGGACCGCGTGGCCGCTCGACAGAGCAGCCGCCATGGGCGTCGTGGGAACGACGAACCTGATCAGGTCGCCCACCGGCTGGAACGGGCGTTCGGCGGGCCCGCCGCTCACCGCCGCGCGCCGCATCTCGGTGTGGGCGCCGTCCGGCTCCTCGCCGCGCAGTACGGGGTCCAGCAGCTCCACCGTGGCGAAGTCGGCGAACCCGGGGACCGCGACCTCCGCCAGTTCCTCCGCGGTGCGCACCACGTCCAGCGTGGTGCCGATCCGCACCCCGGCCTCGTACAGCAGCTTCAGGCGCTCCCGGGCCACCTCCGCCGCACCGGACAGCGCCCGCAGGTCCGTGGTGTCCCGGAGCGTGGCGGCGGTGCCGGGCAGTCCGCCGTACGGGGCGGTGGGCCGGGTGTTGACGGCCAGCAGCCGGTCCCCGGCCAGGTGCACCGCGTCGGTGACGGTGCGGCCGGAGACGAGCAGCCTTGCGACGGCGTCGTCGAGGCCCAGCTCGGTGACGTGGCGCCCCTCCGCGCCGGCGGGCAGTTCGAGGAGCCTGCGCGCCTCGTCGTTGGCCAGCGTCAGCCGCCCGTCGTCGTCGACGATGAGCACGCCCTCCCGGACGGCGTGCAGAACGGCGTCGTGGTGCTCGTACATCCGGGTCATCTCGGTCGGCCCGAGGCCGTGCGTCTGGCGCCGCAGCCGCCTGCTGACGATGACGGCGCTGCCGACGGCCAGCGCGAGGGCCGCTGCGCCGGAGCCGAGCAGTATCGGCAGATGGCGGTCGACGGCGTCCCCGACGTTCTCGACCGTCACACCGGCGGCGACCAGACCGACGACGGCACCGGTGGTGTCGGTGACGGGGACGACAGCCCGCGCCGCGTCGTTCGGGGCGCCCTCGAAGATCTCGGTGAAGGGCTCGCCGGCCGTCGCCCGCCCGACGCCCTCGGCGCGCCCGCCGACCAGCGCCGGGTCGGTGTCGGCGATCCGGGTGCCGTCCGGCCTCATCACGGCTATGAAGTCCACGCCCGCTCCCCGCTGGGCCGCGCCCACGTGGGCGCGCAGCGCGGAGGTCGGATCGGGGGAGCGCAGGGCCTCGACGGTGCCGGGGGCGTCCGCGAACGCCTCGGCGGTGGCGAGGGAGCGGTTACGGGCGTCCAGCTCGCTGTCGTTGCGCGTCTGGAACGCGAGCGCGACGACGGCGGCGGTGATCAGCAGCACGGCGACGACGATCTGGAGGAGGAGCACCTGACCGGCGGCGCTGCGTACCTCCAGCCGGGAACGCACCCCTCGCCGAGACGAGCGTGGTGACCCGACACCCCTGGGTCGTCCGGGACGTCCGCTCATGCCCTATTTCTAACATTTTGCGCAAATTATGGGGCGCGCTATTGCTCTGCCTGCCCCGGCGAGACGCCCGCAAGGGTCTCGCCGGGGCAGGCAGCGGGTTCTTCTAGTACGGGCCGTTCACGTTGTCGATCGAGCCGTACCGGTCGGCCGCGTAGTTGCACGCGGCGGTGATGTTGGCCACCGGGTCGTAGCTGTCCATCGAGGTGCCGGGCACGTGGTAGGCCGCGAACGTGGGCGCGATGACCTGGAGCAGGCCCTTGGACGGCGTACCGGCCACGGCGTTGGAGTCCCAGTTGTTGATGGCCATCGGGTTGCCCGAGGACTCGCGCATGATGTTGCGGTGGATGCCCTCGTACGTGCCGGGGATGCCGTGCTTGGCCATGATGGCCAGCGACTCCTTGATCCAGCCGTCCAGGTCGTTCGTGTACGTCGTGGTCTTGGCCACGGCGGCACGGGCCTGCGAGCGGTCGGCGCGGTCGGCGGCCGGGGCGGCCTTCGCCTTGGCCTTCGCGGGCGCCTTGGCCTTCGCGCCGATCGTCAGCTTGAGACCGGGGTGGATCAGCGAGGGCTTGTCGCCGATGACCGCGCGGTTGTCCTCGTACAGCTCTTTCCAGCCGCTCAGCGAGTGGTCATCGGCGATCTTGGAAAGGGAGTCGCCCGAGACCACGGTGTAGGTCTTGGGGGCGGCCTTCGCGGCGGCGGCGGGCTGCGCCGCGCCCGCGGTGGTCGCGCCCAGCAGGGGCAGGATCAGCGCGGCACCACCGGTACCGGCGGCGATGAAGCCGCGGCGGAGCGATCTGGTCTGGGAACGGCGGTGCTTACCCTTCGAGGGCATGACGAATTCCTCTCCGTCGCCTGCGAGGTGAGCTGTCGGGTTCGGGCTGGAGATGCCCGGTCGCACGGTCGGTGCGACTTCACCCCAAGCCGTTCCGGATTCCCGGATCGGCGGCTTACCTGGGTCCCCCGCTCCTGCCGTACGTGAGTGTGAGTGGGTTGTGGATTCCGGACGGCGGCAGGATTCGGCGGTCCACCCGGATTGGGGGTGACCGTAAGCGAGAGGAGCCGCGAAGAACAAGCCCCGCATTCGCCGCGGCAATCTCCGGGCGTATCCGGGCGTGGGAACTCCTGTCACTGTGCGTGGGCGGGAAACCCAACTTTCTTCCGGCGTACCGGAACTGACGGTGGGCAGAGTTTTCGCATTCCCCGGAGGACGTGACTGGTATCACGAGCGGCGGCCTGCGGCGGCCTTTCCGGCGAACCGCTCATGTCGGTTATTACCTGCCGGAAACGGGCATCTTGCCAGTGTGTCGGGGTGAATGGCCCGCCCGTGTACGGAAGTTGGGTTTCCCGGTGGTGCGCGGGGGTGTGCCGACCTCGCCTCGGCCAGAACCGGCATGTTCGGAGCCGGACAAAAAGGATCAGATGGATATAAAAAATCCTCACGCGGGTATCCGCTGATCATGACTGAGAACAGGACCAGGCCGCTGGCCGTCGTCACCGGCGCCTCCACCGGCATCGGCTACGAGCTGGCCAGGCAGTTCGCCGGGCACGGATTCGACCTCGTGCTCGCCGCCGAGAACGCCGGGATCGGCGCGGCGGCGGACGAGATGCGGGACCGCGGAGCCGTCGTCCACGTCGTGCGCACCGATCTGGCCACCCGGGAGGGGACCGACCGCCTGCTCGGCGCCGTCGCGGCGACCGGGCGGCCCGTCGACGCCGCCGCGCTCAACGCCGGCATCGGGCAGGGCGGGGCCTTCCTCGACACCGGCATCGAGGACGAGGAGCGCGTGATCGACCTCAACATCACCTCCACCGTGCGGCTGGCGAAGGGCCTGCTGCCGGACATGGTGGCGCGTGACCAGGGCCGGCTCCTGTTCACGTCGTCGATCGCCGCGACCGTCCCCGGCTCCTTCCACGCCGTCTACAACGCGACGAAGTCCTTCGTGCAGTCCTTCGCCCAGGCGCTGGGGGACGAACTCAGGGGCACCGGTGTGACGGTCACCTCCCTGATGCCGGGGGCCACGGAGACGCCCTTCTTCCACCGCGCCGGCCTGGACGACACCCGGGTGGGGCGGCAGAAGAAGGACGATCCCCAGGAGGTGGCCCGGCAGGGCTTCGAGGCGCTGATGGCCGGCCGCAGGAAGATCGTCGCCGGATCCGTGCGGACGAAGGCGCAGGGGCTCGTGAGCAGGGTCGTCCCCGACAGCCTCAAGGCCGCCGCCCACCGCAGGGCGGCGGAACCGGATCCCCGCACATCGAAGTGAGCGCCGGCGCGGGCGTCACGGCAGGGGCGTGCCGCCGGTGGCGTTGACGATCTCGGCCGTGATGTAACTCGCCTGCGGGGACGCGAGGAACACGTACGCCGGAGCCATCTCCGCCGGCTGCGCGGGCCGCCCCAGGGGCGACTGCTTTCCGAACTCCGTGGTGTCCGGCATGGTCGCCGGAATAAGAGGCGTCCACACCGGCCCCGGGGCGACCGCGTTGACGCGGATTCCGCTGGACGCCACCATCTGGGCGAGCCCTTGAGTGAAGGCGACAATGGCGGACTTCGTCATCGCGTAGTCCAGCAGATGCGGGCTGGGCTTGTACGCCTGGACGGAGGAGGAGTTGATGATGCTGCTTCCCTCGGGCATATGGGGGAGCGCCATCTTCGACAGCCAGAACATTCCGTAGAGATTCGTCTTCATGACGCGGTCGAATTGCTCGGTGGAAATGGAACCGATGCCGTCCGGCTGGGACATCTGATAGGCGGCGTTGTTCACCAGGATGTCGATGCGGCCGAATTCCGAGACGGCCCGCTCGACGAGCGACCGGCACTGTTCCTCTTCGCGGATGTCACAGGCCACCGCGACAGCCCTGCGGCCCGCGTCCTCGATCAGCCGCGCGGTCTCGGCCGCGTCCTTGTCCTCCTCCGGCAGATGGGTGAACAGCACATCGGCGCCCTCGCGGGCGAAGGCCAGGCACACCGCCCGGCCGATCCCCGAGTCGCCGCCGGTCACGACCGCGGCGCGACCGCTGAGCAGCCCGTTCCCCCAGTACGAGTCCTCTCCGTGGTCCGGCGGCGGGTCCATCGGGCCGGTCCATCCCGGGTGCTGCTGCTCCTGGTCCGGCAGCTTCGGCTGCGGGTGCTTCGTGACGGGGTTCTCCACCTCGCGGTTCTCGTCGTTCACGCAGGTCTCCTGCCTGGTCGGGTGTGTGACCCACCTTGGGTTCCCCGAAGCCGCCGACTCGAATCAGGGCGCCGCCGCCGGCCCCGGCGCACGTTCCGGAGCGGGGAGGCGGGCGCGGCGCCGTCGCCCCGCACCGGCGCGGCGCGGCCGGGGGCGCACACGTTGACGGGGATCATTCGAACGGGAAACTGCTGTCGAGCGGGCGAAACGGTGATCTTCGGTATGCGCGTCCTGTGCACTGCGATGCACTCCCCCTCCCAGACCCGCGAGGCCCTGCGCTTCGCCCTTCTGCTGTCCGGCGCGGGGCACGAAGTGCACATCGCCACCGAGGAGCACCTGCTCGGCCTGTTCCTCGACGAGGGCGTGAACGCGACCGCGTGCCTGCCGAGCCTCTTCGGTGACGCGACGGCGGCGGGGGAGGGGACCCGGGAGGCCGTCGAGCGGCTCCACAGCGGCACCGCGTCCGCCGGGACGGCGGCGCTCGTCCTCGCCGGCCCCCACCTGCTCGGCCACTTCAAGGCGCTGGACGCGGTGGCCCACGACTTCAAGCCGGACCTGCTGCTGCGCGACGCCATGGACGTCGCCGCCTGCCTGGTGGCCGAGAAACTCGGCGTGCCCCACGTGGCGTTGCCGTCCGGCGCCAAGGGCTTCACCGACCCGGACGCCCTGCTGCCCCTGCTCGACCAGTGGCGCTTCACGGCCGGCCTGCCGCCGCAGGGCGACCCCGGGTCCCTGACGGCGTACGGGCACCTCGACTACCTCCCGCCGGCCTGGACGTTCGCCCCGCACCTGCCCAGGCCCCTCGCCTACCGGCAGCCCGCCTGCGCCGATCCCCGCGCGAAGCTCCCCAGCTGGATCGTCGGCCTGCCCACCGACCGGCCCCTGGTGTACGCCGGGATCGGTTGCGCGATGCCGCTCTTCCTGCCCGGACCGGACGGGCACCGCGCACCGCCCGGCCGGCCGGACCCGGCGACCGTACTGCGCTCGATGATCGAGGGGCTCTCCCGGCTCGACTGCAACGCCGTGGTGTCGACCAGCGGCGTGGCCGTAGGAGCCGTCGACTCCGCGCCGCACGTGCACGTCGTCGACTCCGTGCCGCAGCCGCTCCTGCTGGAGGCGGCGGACCTGTTCCTCACCCACGGCGGCTACGCCGGCGTGCGCGAGTCGATCAGCACCGCGACCCCCATGGCGGTGCTGCCCCGCTCGGCCGACCAGCCCATGAACGCCCGGCGCGTCACGGAACTCGGCATCGGCCGCGAGGTCACCGACCCCACCCCCGCCGGCATCGCGTCGGCGTGCCGCCGCCTGCTCCAGGACGACTCGGTCCTGCGGCGGGTGAAGCAGGCCCGGCTGGCGTCCCTCGCCCTGCCGACCGTCGAGACGGCCGTCGGTGACCTGGAGAGCCTGGTCAACCACCACACGGCCGCACAATGAAACCCGGGTGTGGTACGTACGGGTGACCGAAGCGAAAGACGGCACCGACGATCTGGAGGAGTGGGCAGATGGCGCACGAACGAGCGGGACAACCGGCCGGACCTGACGATCTCACCGACGTGGCCCGGCTGGTGACGGCGTACTACGCCCTGCACCCGGACGTACGCGAGCCGGACCAGCGGGTCGCCTTCGGCACGTCGGGGCACCGGGGGTCCTCGCTGGCCACGGCCTTCAACGAGGACCACATCGCCGCGACCAGCCAGGCGATCTGCGAGTACCGCGGCCAACAGGGCGTCGACGGGCCGCTGTTCCTCGGCGCCGACACCCACGCGCTGTCCGAGCCGGCCCGCGTGACGGCCGTCGAGGTCTTCGCCGCCAACGGCGTGACCGTGCTCATCGACTCGGCCGACGGCTACACCCCCACCCCGGCGGTGTCCCACGCCATCCTCGCCCACAACCGCGGACGCAACTCCGGCCTCGCCGACGGCGTGGTCGTCACCCCGTCCCACAACCCGCCCGTGGACGGCGGCTTCAAGTACAACCCGCCCAGCGGCGGTCCGGCCGGATCCGAGGCGACCGGCTGGATCCAGGACCGGGCCAACGCCATCATCGCGGACGGCATGAAGGACGTACGGCGGCTGCCGTACACCAGCGCCCTCGCCGCGCCCACCACCGGCCGCTACGACTTCCTCGGCCACTACGTCTCCGACCTGCCCTCCGTCCTCGACCTCGACGCCGTACGCGCCGCGGGCGTGCGCATCGGCGCCGACCCGCTGGGCGGGGCGTCGGTCGCGTATTGGGGCCGCATCGCCGAGCAGCACCGGCTGGACCTGACCGTGGTCAACCCGCGGACCGACCCGACCTGGCGTTTCATGACGCTGGACTGGGACGGGAAGATCCGCATGGACTGCTCGTCGCCGCACGCCATGGCCTCGCTGATCGACGCCCGCGACCGCTACCAGATCGCGACGGGCAACGACGCCGACGCCGACCGGCACGGCATCGTCACGCCGGACGCCGGCCTGATGAACCCCAACCACTACCTGGCCACCGCCATCGGCTACCTCTACGCCCACCGCGACCAGTGGCCCGCGGGCGCCGGAGTGGGCAAGACGCTGGTGTCGTCCGGCATGATCGACCGGGTCGCGGCCGACCTCGGGCGCGCGCTCGTCGAAGTACCCGTGGGCTTCAAGTGGTTCGTCGACGGGCTGTCGAAGGGCGCGCTCGGCTTCGGCGGGGAGGAGTCGGCCGGCGCGTCCTTCCTGCGCCGCGACGGCTCGGTGTGGACCACCGACAAGGACGGCATCATCCTGGCCCTGCTCGCCGCCGAGATCCTCGCCGTCACCGGGAAGTCGCCCTCCGAGCACTACGCGGCGCTCACCGCCCGCTTCGGCGAGCCCGCCTACGCCCGCATCGACGCCCCCGCGACCCGGGAGGAGAAGGCGGTACTGGCACGCCTGTCGCCCGAGCAGATCACCGCCGGCTCCCTGGCGGGCGAGCCCGTCACCGCCGTCCTCACCGAGGCACCCGGCAACGGCGCGCCCATCGGCGGCATCAAGGTCACCACAGAGAACGCCTGGTTCGCCGCCCGCCCGTCCGGCACCGAGGACGTCTACAAGGTGTACGCCGAGTCCTTCCTCGGCCCCGACCACCTCGCCCGGGTCCAGGAGGAGGCCAAGGCCGTCGTCTCCACGGCGCTGGCGGGCTGACCGGCCCCTGTCGAGAGAGGTACGGTCTAGAGATATCTTGATGTCAAGCAATGTTGCAGACGTGGAGCGGAGCACCCGGTGACTGACTCGACCATCATCTACACACACACCGACGAGGCCCCGGCCCTGGCGACGTATTCGTTCTTGCCTGTGGTCGAGGCCTACGCCTCGACGGCCGGTGTCACGGTGGAGAGCCGCGACATCTCGCTCGCGGGGCGCATCATCGCCAGCTTCCCGGAGCACCTTCAGGAGAACCAGCGCATCGAGGACGCGCTCGCCGAGCTCGGCGAGCTGGCCAAGACGCCCGGTGCGAACATCATCAAGCTTCCGAACATCTCGGCCTCGATCCCGCAGCTGAAGGCCGCGATCGCCGAGCTCCAGGAGCAGGGCTACGCGCTGCCGGACTACCCGGACGACCCGAAGACCGACGCGGACAAGGACGTCCGCGCGCGGTACGACAAGGTCAAGGGCAGCGCCGTCAACCCCGTGCTGCGCGAGGGCAATTCCGACCGCCGCGCCCCCGCGTCGGTCAAGAACTACGCCAAGAAGCACCCGCACCGCATGGGCGCCTGGTCGGCCGACTCCAAGACCAACGTCGCGCACATGGACACCGACGACTTCCGCTCCACCGAGAAGTCCGCCGTCATCTCCGAGGCCGGCGCCCTGCGCATCGAGCTGGTGGGCGACGACGGCACGACCACCGTCCTGCGTGAGTCGGTGCCCGTCCTCGCGGGCGAGGTCGTCGACGCGGCCGTCATGCGCGTCGCGGCGCTGCGCGAGTTCTTCACCGCACAGGTGGCCCGCGCCAAGGCCGAGGGCGTGCTGTTCTCCGTGCACCTGAAGGCCACGATGATGAAGGTCTCCGACCCGATCATCTTCGGCCACGTGGTGCGCGCGTTCTTCCCGAAGACCTTCGCGCAGTACGGCGAGGCGCTCGCCGCCGCCGGCCTGTCGCCCAACGACGGCCTCGGCGGCATCCTCAAGGGCCTGGACTCGCTGCCGGCCGGTGCCGAGATCAAGGCGTCCTTCGAGGCCGAGCTCGCCGAGGGCCCGGCCCTCGCGATGGTCGACTCGGACAAGGGCATCACCAACCTGCACGTACCGAGCGACGTCATCGTCGACGCCTCGATGCCGGCCATGATCCGCACCTCCGGTCACATGTGGGGCCCGGACGGCCAGGAGGCCGACACCCTCGCGGTCCTCCCGGACAGCAGCTACGCCGGCATCTACCAGGTCGTCATCGACGACTGCCGCGCGAACGGCGCGTTCGACCCGGCCACGATGGGCTCGGTGCCGAACGTCGGCCTCATGGCCCAGAAGGCCGAGGAGTACGGCAGCCACGACAAGACCTTCGAGATCCCGGCCACCGGCACGGTCCGGGTCGTCGACGCGGCCGGCAACGCCGTCCTGGAGCAGGCCGTCGGCGCGGGCGACATCTTCCGCATGTGCCAGACCAAGGACCTGCCGATCCAGGACTGGGTCAAGCTGGCCGTCACCCGCGCCCGCGCGACCGGCGTCCCCGCCGTGTTCTGGCTCGACGAGACCCGCGCGCACGACCAGCAGCTGATCGCCAAGGTCCGCGCGTACCTCGCCGAGCACGACACCGAGGGCCTGCAGATCGAGATCATGTCCCCGGTCGAGGCGACCGCGTTCTCCCTGGAGCGCATCCGCCGCAGCGAGGACACCATCTCGGTGACCGGCAACGTCCTGCGCGACTACCTGACCGACCTGTTCCCGATCCTGGAGCTCGGCACCAGCGCGAAGATGCTGTCGGTCGTCCCGCTCATGAACGGCGGCGGACTGTTCGAGACCGGCGCCGGCGGCTCCGCGCCCAAGCACGTGCAGCAGCTCGTCAAGGAGAACTACCTGCGCTGGGACAGCCTCGGTGAGTTCCTCGCCCTCGCGGTGAGCTTCGAGCACCTCGCGCAGACGACGGACAACGCGCGCGCCCAGGTGCTCGCCGACACCCTCGACCGCGCGACCGCGACCTTCCTCGAGGAGGACAAGTCGCCGAGCCGTCGCCTCGGTGGCATCGACAACCGCGGCAGCCACTTCTACCTGGCCCTGTACTGGGCCCAGGAGCTGGCGCGCCAGAGCGCGGACACCCAGCTCGCGGAGGCGTTCGCGCCGCTCGCCAAGACGCTGGCCGAGCAGGAGCAGACCATCGTCGGCGAGCTGATCGCGGTACAGGGCTCGCCGGCCGAAATCGGCGGCTACTACCGTCCCGACGCCGCGAAGGCCGCGGCCGTCATGCGTCCTTCGACGACCTTCAACGAGGCCCTCGCGACGCTCGGCTGACGCGGCGGCGCCTGTCGCCCCCGCCGTACGCCCCGGCGTACGGTCCGCCCCGGTCCGCTTTCCGCGCGGGCCGGGGCGGACCCGTGTCCACCGGCCTCAGGCGCCAGTGCCACCCGGCTTCAGCCCACGGATGCGGCCCGCGAGTTCCCGCTGGAAGAAGTCGATGAAACCGTCCGGGTCGGGCCCCGCGTTCTGCATGACCAGCCGGTCGAAGCCCGCGTCGACGAACGGCTGCGCCACCTCGGCGTACCGGGCCGGGTCAGTGCCGCAGGCGAACTTCTGGAGGATGTCCTCCTCGCGCACCGTCGTGGTCGCCGCGTCGAAGTTGACCGGATTCGGCAGCTCGCTCATGACCTTCCACCCGGTCACCGCCCAGCGCGAGGTCTCCAGCGCGGCCTTGGCGGCGGTGCGCTCGTCGGCCGCCCAGGCCATCGGGACCTCCGCGTAGCGCGGGCCGTCGCCGCCCGCGTCGCGGTACTGCCGGACGATGTCCGCCTTGTCCTCGGTGGCGAACAGGCCGTCGCCCAGTTCCGCGGCGATCCGCGTCGACGCCGGGCCGCTCGCCGCCACCGCGATCAGGGGCAGCTCCTCGGGCAGGTCGAACACCCGGGCGTCCTCCAGCCTCAGGTGCTTGCCGTCGTACGACCGGTAGCCGCCGCTCCACAGCAGCCGGATGATCTCCAGCGCCTCGCGGAGCATCTCGTGGCGCGTGCTGACGGCGTCGGGGAAGCCGACGCCGACGACGTGCTCGTTGAGCCGCTCGCCCGAGCCGACACCCAGGACGAAGCGGCCGTCCGACAGCAGGGCGAGCGTCGCCGCGGCCTGCGCGACGATCGCCGGGTGGTAGCGCACGGTCGGGCACGTCACACCGGTCGCGAGGCCGATCCGCGAGGTCTTCGCCGCGATGCTGCCCAGCACGGTCCACGCGAACGGCGAATGGCCCTGGTTGTCGAGCCAGGGATGGTAGTGGTCGCTGATCTCGACGAAGTCGAAACCCGCCTGTTCCGCCAGAACCGCCTGTCGCACCAGCTCCGCCGGGCCGAAGGCCTCGGCGGCGAGCTTGTAGCCGATCTGCATCTGCCAGCCTTCCTCACGTGTCTCGCGCGCTGTCCTCGCGCACCAACCGGTCGTCCGCGCAGAGGTACCCCTTCCGCCGGGGGTGCCCCCGGGCTTTCACCCGGTCGGACCCGGAGCGCACCCCGGGGGTACCCGGCGGGCGGCCGGGCAATCGGATGACGCCGGTCCGGTCACGCCGTGGCGCGCTGGCCGCCGTCCCGGGGCGGGCGTAGGAAGTGTGAGGGAGCCGGCCCGGGGTGGCGAAGCCCCGGGCGGCTCCCTTCGCCATGAGGCACAAGGATGGGAAGACGACACGTGACAACAGCCAGAGAGATCATGACCCCCGGGACCGAGTGCATCGGAGCGGACGAGACGGTGCTGGTCGCCGCCCGGAAGATGACGGAACTGGGCGTGGGCGCCCTGCCGATCTGCGGCACCGACAACAAGCTCAAGGGCATGCTGACCGACCGCGACATCGTCGTGAAGGTCCTGGGCGCCGGCAAGGACCCCGCGCAGACCAACGCGGGCGAACTCGCGCAGGGCGAGGCGGTGACCATCGGCGCCGACGACGACGCCGACGAGATCCTGCGCACCATGACCTCGCACAAGGTCCGCCGGCTGCCCGTCATCGACGGGCACGACCTGGTCGGCATCGTCGCGCAGGCCGACGTCGCCCGCGCGCTTCCCGACCCGCAGGTGGGCGACCTGCTCCAGGCCCTCTCCACGGACTGACCCGCGGCGGCCCGCAGGCCGCCCCGTGCGGTGTCAGGACTGCTTGCCCCGGCCCGACAGGGCGTCGCGCATCCGGTCCACGAGTCCCGTGCCCGGAGCGAGCAGCTTGTTCGCCGGCGGCTTGTCGGGAGCGGCGGGGTGCGGCCGGGTCGGCGCCGTCTTCTTGGCCTGCCGGACCTTCTCGCCCAGCTCGTTCAGCATCTCGGGCGTGCACGCCTCGCGCAGCCGGGGGAAGAGGTTGTTCTCCTCGTCCAGGACGTGCGTCCTGATCTCCGTCATCAACTTGCCCACCAGCATGTCGAACTGCGGGTCGTCCGCCTCGTAGTTCTCCAGGTCCTTCATGGTCCGCTCGGCCTCGGCGTGGTCCTCCAGCTCCTTGTCGGCCAGCGCGTCACCGCCCGGGACGTGCTCGCGGACCGCCGGGTAGAGGTACGCCTCCTCCGCGACCGAGTGGCGGACCAGCTCCATCGTGACCTGGTCCGCGTACACCTTCCGCTGGCTGTCGCCGGCCGGAAGCTCCTCGATGTTGGTGAACAGCTCCTCCACCTCCTGATGGTCCGTGGTCAGTTCCGTGATGACGTCTCCGCCGTGTCCCATGGTGTCGCTCCTCGCTGTGGTTGGTGTGACCCGGCCCACGGTCCGTTCGTGACCCGTGTCCTTCCCCCGCAGACAAGCGGGGGGTAGCGTTCCGGTCTTCGATCCCGACGTATACGGACGGCCCGGACATGCCCGCAGACCTCTCCCCGCTCATAGCGGCGACCGCGCAGTGGCTCACCCGCGCCTACCCGTCGGGCGGCGGCGCGATGGACTCGGCCCTCTGCGAGGTACAGGCCCGGCAGGCGGTGACGGTCGCGGCCCGGCTGCGTTATCCGACCCCGATGGACGCCGCGCTCGTCGCGGTGGCCGGCCCCGGGGGAGCGGACCGGCTCGACTGGGTCACCGGATCCGAGGGCGCCGGTGACGACCCCGCTTCGTACGCGTGGCGCACCTGGGTCGACGAGATCGTGGCGAGCTGGGCGGCCTGCCTGCTCGGCGCCCCCGCCCTGGCCGGGAGCGCGGTGAGCGCGCTCGCGCGGTACGCGCACGGCACGCCGGCCGAGTTCCGGCGCCTGCTCACCCCCGACGCCCGGGACCGGCGGGCCGCCGCGCTGCTGCGCCACCCCGACCTGCTCGCGCCCGTGGCCGCGCTCCACCAGGACCTGCTCCTCGACCGCCTGAAGCCCGGGCCGGCGCTGATCGCCTGAGACCCGGGCCGACGCGGACCGGCGGGGACGCCGGTCCGGCTGAGGCGGGCTACTTGCCGACTTCCTTGTTGATCGCCGCGGGGGAGTCGTACTCCTTCTCCGGCAGGGACTTGAGAGCCTCCTTGACCTCCGGGCGGGCGCCGTTGCTCTCCGCCTTCTCGATGATCTGCTGCTTCGAGGCGGGGTAGCTGACGCCGCCGAGGGACTTCTGCATTTCGATCGGGTTCACCTTCATGGGCCGATACATGCCACCGCCCGCCGGACCCGCATCCCTTCCACCGGCGCTGTCACCGCTATGGAGCACATCCGGCCCGGCCGCCGCTCAGTCCCGGCGCCGCAGCGGGCCCCAGACGCCCTCCTGCCGCGCGACCTCGTCGGCGGCCTCCTCGATGACCCGGCGGTCGATCCGGCCGATCGGCTCCACGTCCGCGACCAGCGGCTCGTTGTCCGGGCCCCGGCCCCTCTCGCGCCCGCGCAGCGCCCAGGGGTACACGTCCGGGCCCTTCTCGCGCGGCAGGTGCGAGTAGTCGTGGAGCCGGCGGGCCACCCACACGTGCACCGGCCGGTCCTCCCACCAGGACTCGACGTCGAGGGGGTTCGCGCTCAGGCCGGGCATGGGCACGCCGGTCAGTTCGTCCTTGCTGGACACCGACTGGAGGTCCGCCGCGGGACCGCGCGACCAGCGTACGTACAAGTGATCACCGCGCTCGACGAGACGGACCAGGTCGTCGAGGGTGCGCAGAACCGGCAGGTCGTCCGAAGTACTCATGCGGTACTCATTCCTCGTCAGGCGCGCTTGTCACGTGCGGAAACGCGGACACCCGGGTGAGCGGCCGGTGAACCGGCTCCACCGGCCGGGTCCCTCACGTTCCGTGCCTCACCCGGTTGCCGTACATCACCGCGCCGGATGCCCCACGAGGACCGACGCTGATCGGAGGTTCAACCCCTCGGGTCTGAGGAGATCGACATGAACGCCCCTTTCTCGCGCGACTGGGAACACGCCGTCGTCACCGGCGGCGCCGGTTTCGTCGGTTCGCACCTGTGCACGGCGCTGCTGGACGCCGGTGCGGCCGTCACCTGTGTGGACGACTTCAGCACCGGACGGCCCGAGAACATATCCGAGCTGCTCGACCGCCCCGGCTTCACGCTGGTCGAGCACAACGTCTCGGAACCGTTCGACGTCGACCGGCAGCCCGACCTGGTCCTGCACTTCGCTTCCCCCGCCTCGCCCGCCGACTACCTGCGCCTGCCGCTGCACACCATGGAGGTCGGCAGCCTCGGCACCCGCAACGCCCTGGCCCTCGCGCACCGCGCCGGCGCCCGCTTCCTGCTCGCCTCCACGTCCGAGGTCTACGGCGACCCCCAGCAGCACCCGCAGAACGAGCGGTACTGGGGCAACGTCAACCCGGTCGGCCCGCGCAGCGTGTACGACGAGGCCAAGAGGTTCGGCGAGGCCCTGACCACCGCCGAGGCCGACGCCCAGGGCACCGACACCGGCATCGTCAGGCTGTTCAACACCTACGGGCCCCGCATGCGCGGCTACGACGGCCGCGCCGTGCCGACCTTCGTCCGCCAGGCGCTCGCCGGCGAACCGCTCACCGTCACCGGTGACGGACTGCAGACCCGGTCGCTGTGCTACGTCGACGACACCGTGCGCGGCATCCTCGCGGCGGCGGCCCACGGCATGCGCGGTCCCGTCAACATCGGCAACCCCACCGAGATCACCATGCTCGAACTGGCGCGGCTCGTCATCGAGCTGACCGGATCCAGCTCCGAGATCTCCTTCATCGAACGGCCGACGGACGACCCCGCCGTGCGCTGCCCCGACATCACGCTGGCCCTCGACAAGCTCGAATGGGAGCCGCGGGTGACCGCCGAAGAGGGGCTGCGACGCACCATCGCCTGGTATCGCGCCCACACGGACAGCTGATCCGGCCGAACGCCCTCCCGGCCGCGCGCCCCGGCGCGGCCCGCCTTCGCCCCGATTCGCCGAAAGGCCTGGGACCCCATGCGCATCCTCGGAATCAACGCTCTCTTCCACGACCCCGCCGCCGCCCTGGTCATCGACGGCCGGACCGTAGCCGCGGCCGAGGAGGAGCGATTCTCCCGGCGCAAGCACGGCAAGCGGCCGGTGCCCTTCTCCGCCTGGGAAATGCCGGAGCAGGCCGCCGCCTGGTGCCTCAAGCGCGCGAACCTGCGCCCGCAGGACCTCGACGCGGTGGCGTACTCCTTCGACCCGGAACTCGCCAGGGCCGCCGAGTCGATGGGCCTTGACGACCCCTGGGACCACCTGCGGCTGACGTACGCCCGCCAGGCCCCGGCGTTCCTCAAGGCCGCCCTGCCCGGTCTCGACCCCGCCGTCGTCCGGTTCGTACCGCACCACATGGCGCACGCCGCGTCGAGCGCGTTCGCCGCCTCGGACGCGCAGACGTCGTCGGTGCTCGTCCTCGACGGCCGGGGGGAACGCGCCTCCCACCTCGCGGCCCGCCGGATCAAGGGCCGCCTGGAGGCGTTCCACGCACAGGACCTGCCGCACTCGCTCGGACTCGTCTACGAGGAGCTGACCGAGCACCTCGGCTTCCTGCGCTCGTCCGACGAGTTCAAGGTCATGGCGCTCGCCTCGCACGGCACCCCGCGCATGCTGCCCGAACTGCGCCGCTACGTGTACCCCACCGGTGACGGCGGCTTCCACGCCACCGGGGTGCCCTGGAGCGAACTGTGCGCGCCGCGCGGCGCCGACGAGCCCTGGACCCAGGACCACGCGGACGTCGCGGCCAGCGCGCAGGCCGTCCTGGAGGAGACGCTGCTGGACCTCGTGCGCTGGCTGCACGGCAAGACGCACGACAGCCTGCTGACCCTCGCCGGCGGCGTCGCGCTCAACTGCGTCGCCAACTCCAGGATCGCCCGCGAAGGCCCCTTCTCCCGCGTGTGGGTCCAGCCCGCCGCCGGCGACGCGGGGACCGCGCTGGGCGGCGCCCTGCTGCTCGCCGCCGGCGCGGGCGACGATCCGGAGCCCATGGCGGGCGCGGACCTCGGCCGTGACTGGTCGGACGCGGAACTCCTGGCGTGGCTGAAGACGGCCGCGGTGCCGTTCGACCGGCCGCCGGACATCGCCGAGACCGTGGCCCGGGCGCTCGCGGACAACGCGATCGTCGCCTGGTTCCAGGGCCGTTCTGAGTACGGCCCCAGGGCGCTCGGACACCGTTCGCTGCTGGCCCACCCCGGCCACGCGGGCAACCTGGAGCGCCTGAACGACGTCAAGGGCCGCGAGCAGTTCCGGCCGGTCGCCCCCATGGTGCTGGCCGACCGGGCCGCCGAGATCTTCGACGGCCCGGTGCCGAGCCCGTACATGCTCTTCGTCCACGACGTGGCGGAGCCGTGGCGCGGCCGCATCCCCGCCGTCGTGCACGTGGACGGCACCGCCCGCATCCAGACCGTGGACCCGGCGACCGAGCCGCTGGTCGCCCGGATGCTCGGCGAGTTCGAACGGCTCACCGGCCTGCCCGTTGTCGTCAACACCAGCCTCAACACGGCCGGCCGGCCCATGGTCGACGACCCGCGCGACGCACTGGAGTGCTTCGGCTCCTCGCCGGTGGACCTGCTGGCCATCGGCCCGTACGCGATCCGGCGCGGCGAGTTCTTCCACTCGTCCGACACCTACGCCGACGGGGCCGCGCGATGACGGCCCACGGGCAGGAGACGACGGCCACGGCGTACGCGGTGGTGATCCCGACCATCGGGCGCCGCAGCCTGAACGTGTGCCTGCGGGCCCTGGCCGACGGGACGGGACCCAAGCCCGCGCAGGTGGTCCTCGTCGACGACCGCCGCGAGACCGGCGGGCTGCCGCTGCCGGTCGTCGTCCCCGACGCCCTGCGGCCCGTCACCACCGTGGTGACCGGCCGGACGCGCGGGCCGGCGGCAGCGCGCAACAGAGGGTGGCGCGAGGCCGGTCCGGTGCCGTGGACGGTCTTCCTGGACGACGACGTCGTGCCGAGCCCCACCTGGGCCGAGGACCTCGCGGCGGACCTGGCGGCGGCGACGTACCGGACGGCCGCGGTCACCGCGCGCATCGAGGTGCCGCTGCCGCCGGACCGCCGCCCCACCGACTGGGAGCGCAACACGGCCGGGCTGGCCACCGCGCGGTGGATCACCGCGGACATGGCGTACCGCAGGGAGGCCCTCGAAGCCGTCGGCGGCTTCGACGAGCGGTTCCGCCGCGCCTTCCGCGAGGACGCGGACCTCGCCCTGCGGGTGCTGGCGGCCGGCTGGACGGTGGACCGGGGCAGGCGCACCACGACCCACCCGGTCCGGCGCGCCGACCGCATGATCTCCGTACGCCTCCAGCGGGGCAACGCCGACGACGTCCTGATGAACCGGCGGCACGGCCGCGACTGGTGGACGCGCGCGGACGCGCCCCGGGGGCGCCTGCCCCGCCACCTCGCGGTGACGGCCGCCGCGCTGACGGCGGTGTCCTGCGCCGCCGCCGGCCGCCGCGGCGCGGCCGCCGCGTGCGCCGCCGGGTGGCTGGCCGGTACGGCGGAGTTCGCCTGGGCCCGGGTCGCACCGGGACCGCGCACCCGCGACGAGGTCGCCACGATGGCCCTCACCAGCCTGCTCATCCCGCCGGCCGCCACCTGGCACTGGCTGCGCGGACACGCCAAGTACCGCCGCGCCCTGCCGCTCGGCCCCCACGAGGCGGCGGCCCCGCCGCGCGCCCCGCGCGAGCCGGTCCAGGTACGGGTGGGGCCATGACCCGCCGGCCCACGGCGGCTCCGCCGGAACCCGCGAGCGGCCCCTGGCTGTTCGACGGCCCGCCGTCGGCCGCCCGGCGCCCCGCGCCGGGCGGGCCCGGCGCGGGCGGGCTCCCGGATCCGCGCGGGGACGGCCCCGGCGACGCCCGCGCCCCGGCGCCGGGCACCGGTGGCGGGCCGGCTCCCGCCCCCGGAACGACGCCGCCGCTGCCGGGAGGCACGGGCGGCGGGCTTCCGGAGGCCGTGCTTTTCGACCGGGACGGGACGCTGGTCGTCGACGTGCCGTACAACGGCGACCCCGACCGGGTCGAACTCATGCCGTCGGCCCGGGAGGCCGTCGACGCCGTGCGGGCGCTGGGCATCCCGGTGGGCGTGGTGAGCAACCAGTCCGGGGTCGCCCGCGGGCTGCTGACCCGGCGTCAGGTGGAAGCCGTGCGGCACCGCGTGGAGGCGCTCCTCGGGCCGTTCGCGGTCTGGGCGGTCTGCCCGCACGGGCCGGACGACGACTGCGGCTGCCGCAAGCCCGCCCCCGGCCTGGTCCTGGCCGCCTGCGCACGGCTCGGCGTGCCCGCCGCCCGCGCCGTCGTCGTAGGGGACATCGGGGCCGATCTGGCGGCAGCGGCCGCCGCCGGCGCGCGCGGGGTGCTCGTACCGACCCCCGTCACCCGTCCCGAGGAGACCGCCGCGGCCGAGGAGACGGCCGACGACCTGCTGGGGGCCGTCCGGCTCGTACTGGCCCCCGACGCGGCCGGACGGACGGGAGGCCCGCGATGACCGCGCCCCGGACGCTCGTCGTCCGCCTGGACAGCGCCGGCGACGTGCTCCTCGCCGGACCGGCCGTACGGGCCGTCGCCGCCGGGTCCTCCTACACCGCCCTGCTCTGCGGGCCGCTGGGCGTGCAGGCGGCCGGGCTGCTCCCCGGGGTCGACGAGGTGCTGGTGTACGACGCCCCCTGGGTGGGGCTCGATCCCGCGCCCGTGACGCGCGACGACACCGGCGCGCTGCTGGAGGAACTGACCGCCCGCCGCTTCGACCGCGCCCTCGTGCTCGTCTCGTACCACCAGAGCCCCCTCCCGGCCGCCCTGCTGCTGAAACTCGCGGGCGTGGGATGGACCGCCGCCGACAGCGAGGACTACCCCGGCGCGCTCCTCGACCTGCGGCACCACCGGCTGCCGCACCGCCACGAGGCGGAGGCCGCCCTCGACCTGGCCCGGGACGCCGGCTTCCCGCTGCCGCCCGGCGACGACGGGACCCTGCGTATCAGCCCGCCGCCGCCCACCGCCCACCTGACCGGCCCCGGTCCGTACGTCGTGCTGCACCCCGGCGCCGCCGTCCCGGCCCGCGCCTGGAGCGCGGCGCGGGCCGCGCGGGCCGCCGCCGCCCTGTCCGCCGCGGGCCACCGGGTCGTGGTGACCGGTGGCCGCGCGGAGAAGGACCTGACCGCCGAAGTGGCGGGGCGGCACGCCCTCGACCTCGGCGGAGCCACCGACCTGCACCAGCTGGCCGGGGTCCTCGCCGGAGCCCGCGTCGCGGTGGTCGGCAACACCGGACCCGCCCACCTGGCCGCCGCTGTGGGCACCCCCGTCGCCTCCCTGTTCGCGCCGGTCGTACCGGCCGAGCGGTGGGGGCCGTACGGCGTGCCCCACGTACTGCTCGGCGACCAGGGCGCGCCGTGCGCCGGGACCCGGGCCCGGCGCTGCTCGGCGCCGGGGCACCCCTGCCTCGACGGGGTCGCCGACGCGGAGGTGCTCGCCGCGGTGGCGGCACTCGGCGGCGCGGCAGCGCCCGAAGCGGGCCGCCCGGCGGTGCCGGGCGGCGTATCCGAGAAGGAACGAGGAGGAGCGACCGCATGAACATCCTGCTGTGGCACGTACACGGTTCCTGGACCACGGCGTTCGTCCAGGGGCCGCACACCTATCTCGTTCCCGTGACCCCCACCCGGGACGCGGACGGGCTCGGCCGGGCCCGCACGTTCACCTGGCCCGACTCCGTGCGGGAGGTGACGCCCGGGCAACTGCGCGACACGCAGGTCGACCTCGTCGTCCTCCAGCGGCCGCACGAGCTCGACCTCGCCGAACGCTGGCTGGGCGGGCGCCGCCCGGGCCGCGACGTACCCGCCGTCTACCTGGAGCACAACGCCCCGGACGGCGACGTGCCGGACACCCGGCACCCGTTCGCGGACCGCGACGACCTCACACTCGTCCACGTCACCCACTTCAACCGGCTGTTCTGGGACAACGGGTCGACGCGCACCGAGGTGATCGAGCACGGCATCGTCGACCCCGGGCACCAGTACACCGGCTGGCTCCCGCGCGCCGCCGTTGTCGTCAACGACCCGGTCCGGCGCGGCCGTTACACCGGAACGGACCTGCTGCCGGCCCTGTCCGAGGCGACGCCGCTCGACGTCTTCGGCATGCGCACCGAGGGCCTGGCCGCGCACCTCGGCATATCCGACGACCGGTGCCACACCGCCGACCTTCCGCAGAGCGACCTGCACGCCGCACTCGCCGAGCGCCGCATGTACGTGCACCCGGTGCGCTGGACGTCCCTCGGACTGTCGCTGCTGGAGGCCATGCACCTGGGCATGCCCGTCGTGGCGCTCGCCACCACCGAGGCCGTCGAGGCGGTGCCGCCCGGCGCCGGAACGCTGTCCACCCGGCCCGAGGTGCTCGCGCGCGCGGCCCGGCACTACCTGGAGGAACCGGAAGCCGCGGCCGAGGACGGTGCGCGCGGCCGCCAGGCCGTACTCGAACGGTACGGGCTCAAGCGCTTCCTGGGTGACTGGGAGCGCGTGATGACGGAGGTGCGTTCATGACATCCCTCGCCCCCATCGGCGCGGGCATCGGCAACGCCGGCGCCCTGTCGATCGCGCTGGTATCGGAGCACGCCAGCCCCCTGGCGGCCCTCGGCGGAGTGGACGCCGGAGGCCAGAACGTCCATGTCGCGCGCCTTGCGGGCGCACTCGCCGACCGAGGTCACAGCGTCACCGTCTTCACCCGGCGGGACGCGCGGGACCTGCCGGACAGGGTGCCACTGCGCGCCGGCGTCGAGGTGCACCACGTGCCCGCCGGACCGCCGGAACAGATCCCCAAGGACGAACTGCTGCCCCACATGCTGTCCTTCGGCCGCTACCTGGCGCGCGAATGGCAGATCCGGCCCCCCGACCTCGTCCACTCGCACTTCTGGATGTCGGGCCTCGCCGCCCTCCACGCCACGCGCGAACTGCGGCTGCCGCTCGTGCACACCTTCCACGCGCTCGGCACGGTGAAGCGCCGGCACCAGCGGCGTGCCGACACCAGCCCGCCCGCGCGGATCGCGTGCGAACGGGAGGTGGGCCTGGGCTGCGACCGCATCATCGCGACCTGCCACGACGAGGTCGCGGAACTGGGCCGCATGGGCATCCCCGCCGACAAGGTCGGCGTCGTCCCGTGCGGCGTCGACACCGCCGAGTTCACCCCGTACGGACCGGTCGCCGACCGCGACGGCACCTGCCGGCACCGGCTGATCCAGCTCGGCCGCCTGGTGCCCCGCAAGGGCGCGGGAGTCTCCATCGCCGCGCTGAGCGGCCTGCCCGACACGGAGCTCCTGGTCGTCGGCGGCCCCCCGGCGGACCTGCTCGACGACGACCCCGAGGTACGGCGGCTGCGCGCCCTCGCCCGCGACGCCGGAGTCGCCGACCGCGTCCGCTTCACCGGCGGCGTGCCCGGCGAGCAGGTCCCGCCCCTGCTGCGGACCGCCGACGTGGTGCTGTGCCCCGGCGACTACGAACCGTTCGGCATCGTGCCGCTGGAGGCGATGGCCTGCGGAAAGCCCGTCGTGGCCAGCGGCGTGGGCGGGCAGCTCGACACCGTCTCCGACCCGGCCACCGGCCGGCTGGTGCCGCCCGGCGACCCCGGGGCCCTCGCCCGCGCCGTCGGCGAACTGCTCGACGACCCCGCGCTGCGGGAGGCGTGCGGGGAGGCGGGCCGCCGCCGGGTGCTGAGCCGCTACGGCTGGGCGCGCGTCGCGGCGTCCACCGAGTCCGTGTACGGCGAGGTGCTCGCCGCGCTGCCCGCCGTGACGGGGGCCGTCTGACCCGACCGCCCGCCGGCGCACCGCGACGTCGGCGTTCCCGACCGTCATCCGCGCAGCACCGATGTCCGAAGGAGGTGCGGGTCCGGCCGTCGTCCCCCGGACGCGGCACGCCCGACCAGCATGAACGAATCCCTTGTACTCGACGCCGCGCACCGGCACTGCCAGTCGCTGCGGGACGCGCTCACCGGTTTCCGCGAAGAGAACCTGGGCCGGCTCGCCGCCTGGGGCGCCGAACTCGCGGCCGTGCTCCCCGTCGGCGGACGTCTGCTGGCGGCCGGCAACGGCGGCAGCGCCGCGCAGGCCCAGCACCTGACGGCCGAACTGGTCGGCCGCTACCGCCAGGAGCGCCCCGCCTACTCCGCCATCGCCCTGCACGCCGAGACGTCCAGCGTGACGGCCATCGGCAACGACTACGGGTTCGACCAGGTGTACGCCCGCCAGGTGTCGGCGCACGGCCGCCCCGGCGACATCCTGGTGCTCCTGTCCACCTCCGGCCGCAGCGCCAACCTGATCACGGCGGCCGTGACGGGCCGGGCTGCGGGGCTGCGCGTCTGGGCGCTGACGGGTCCGGGCCCCAATCCCCTCGCGGAGGCGGCGGACGAGGCGCTGTGCGTCGGCGCCGACAGCACGGCGACCGTGCAGGAGGCCCACCTGGTCGCCGTGCACGTGCTGTGCGAATGCTTCGACGCGGCGGGCGGCGCGCCCGCTCCCGGACCCGACGCCAGGACCCGGGTCGCGGCCAAGACCAAGGCGAAGGTCAAGGCCAAGGGCAAGACCGGGGCCGCCCGGCCGGTCGTCGTCGAACGGAGGATGTCATGACCGCGCGCAAGCCCCTGGTGGTCGTCGGGGACGTCCTGCTCGACGAGGACATCGAAGGCGTGTCCACCCGGCTGTCCCCCGACGCGCCCGCCCCCGTCGTCGACGTCACCGGTGACCGCAGCCGTCCCGGCGGGGCGGGGCTCGCCGCCGCCCTCGCCGCCCGCGGCGGGCGCGAGGTGACGCTGGTGACCGCCCTCGGCGACGACCCGGCGAGCGCAGCCGTGCGCCGCGCCCTGCGGGGCCGGGTGCGGCTGCTCGAGATCCCCCTGGACGGCACCCTGCCGGTGAAGACCCGGGTACTGGCCGGCGGCCGGCCGCTGGTGCGGATCGACCGGGGCGGCGGGACGCCCGGCGAGCCCGACGACGCGGTGCGCGAGGCGCTGGCGCAGGCCCACGCCGTACTGGTGGCCGACTACGGGCGCGGCACGGCGAGCGCCGTACGGCCCCACCTGGAGGCCGTGGCCCGCCGCACGCCCCTGGTGTGGGACCCCCACCCCAACGGCGACGACCCCGTGCCGGGGGCCCGGATCGTCACCCCCAACGGCGCCGAGACCTGCGCCCTCAGCCCCGCCGACGGCCAGTCCCTGCGGGCCTACGCCGAGCGCGGCGGCGACCTCGCCGAACGCTGGCGCGCCGCCGCCGTCGCCGTGACCCTCGGCGAGCGGGGCGTCCTGCTGACCAGGCCCGGCGCCGGTACGCCGATGCTCGTCCCGGCGCCCTACCGCGCCCAGGGCGATCCGTGCGGCGCGGGCGACTGCTTCGCCGCCGCCACGGCGGCGGCCCTCGCGGACGGGGCGCTCCCCGAAGAGGCCGTGCAGCGGGCCGTCGCCGAGGCCGCCGCCTTCGTGGCGGCGGGCGGCGCGGGCAACCCGGCGCTGTGGCGGACCCGGGCCGCGCCCGGCGCGGAGGAGGAGACGCCGGAGACCGACCCCTTCGCCCTGGCGGAGCGGGTCAGGGCGCGCGGCGGCACGGTGGTCGCGACCGGCGGCTGCTTCGACCTGCTGCACGCCGGTCACGTCGGGCTGCTGGAGAGCGCCCGCCGGATCGGCGACTGCCTCATCGTGTGCCTCAACTCCGACGCGTCGCTCACCCGCCGCAAGGGCCCCGGCCGCCCGCTCAACCCGGTCGAGGACCGGCTGCGGGTGCTCGCGGCGCTCGGCAGCGTCGACGCCGTCGCGGTCTTCGAGGAGGACACCCCGGCGGCCCTGCTGAGCCGGCTGCGGCCCGACGTCTGGGTCAAGGGCGGCGACTACTCCGTCGAGGACCTCCCCGAGGCCGAGGTGCTGCGTGCCTGGGGCGGCCAGGCGGTCGTCCTGCCGTACCTCGTCGGGCGCTCCACCACGCGGCTGGCCCACCGCGCGGCGCGGGCCGCCGTACGGGTGAAGCCGTCCCCGCCCTGAGCCGGGCCCCGGCCGCACGCCCCCACGCCCACGGAGAGAGGCAGCCAGCGACATGAGTGCCGACAAGCGGACACCGCCGCCCCAGAGCGGCGGCGAGGCCCCGGACCGGATTCCGGACCGGGCGTCCCGGCCGCGCGTGCTGGTCCTGCGGGCCCTCGGGCTCGGCGACCTGCTGACCGCCGTGCCCGCCCTGCGCGCCCTGCGGCGCGGCCTGCCGGGCCACGAGGTGGTGCTGGCCGCCCCAGGGCGGCTGGCGGAGGCGGCGGCCGCGACGGGACTGGTGGACCGGCTGCTGCCCGCGTCCGCCCCCGGCCGGGCGGTGCCCGCCGAACTGGCCTGGGACGGCCTCGCCCCCGACATCGCGGTCGACCTGCACGGCAACGGCCCGCCGAGCCACCTGCTGCTCCAGCGGCTCGGGCCGGAGCGGCTCTTCGCGTACGCGCACCCCGAGACGCCCGGCATCCCCGGACCCACCTGGCGGCCCGACGAACACGAACGGCACCGCTGGTGCCGGCTGCTCGACTGGTACGGCGTCCCCGCGGACCCCGAGGACCTGCTGATCCCCCGGCCCGCCGTCGCGTCCCCGGCCCCGGGCGCCGTCGTGCTGCACCCGGGCGCCGACGCCGCCGCCCGCCGCTGGCCGCGTGAGCGGTTCGCCGCCGTGGCCCAGGCACTGCACCGCGCGGGCCACGAGGTCGTGGTGACCGCCGGCGCGGGGGAGGGGCCGTCGGCCCGGCAGGTGGCGGCGGAGGCGGGTCTCGCTCCCGAGGCGGTGGTGGGCGGCGCGGGCGACGTGCCGTTCGCCCGGCTCGCCGCGCTCGTGGACCGGGCCCGCTGCGTGATCGTCGGGGACACCGGTCTCGCCCACCTCGCGTCGGCGCTCGCCACCCCCTCCGTGGTCCTGTTCGGCCCCGTCGCCCCGCGCCTGTGGGGACCGCCCGCCCGCGCGCGGCACCGGGTGCTGTGGCACCCCGACGGCGACTACTCGGCGCGCCCCGGCGACGCCCACGGCCCGCTGCCGGACGAGCGGCTGCTGAGGATCACCGTCGACGAGGTCGTCGAGGCGGTACGGGAACTGCCCGAGCCGGACCTCCGCAAGGAGACCGACCGGCCGCTGGTCGGGGGCTCGTGGTGAGCGCCGGGGAGGCCGTGGACCGCGCCGGGACCGGCCGCCCGGCCGGCGGGCGTCCGGCCGGACCGCCGCGGACCGGCATCGTGGTGATCACCATGAACCGGCGTACGAGCCTGCTGCGCACCCTCGACCGCCTGGCCGCACTGCCGGAACGGCCGCCGGTCGCGGTGGTCGACAACGGTTCCACCGACGGCACGGCGGAGGCGGTGCGGGCCCGGCACCCCGCCGTCCTCCTGCTCACCCCGGGGTGCAACCTCGCCGCCGCCGGCCGCACGTACGGCGCCACCGCACTCGACACGCCGTACATCGCCTTCAGCGACGACGACTCGTGGTGGGAGCCGGGCGCCCTCGACCGGGCCGCCGACGTGCTCGACAGCCACCCCCGGCTGGGGCTGGTGGCCGCCACCACGCTCGTCGGCCCCGAGGCGTTCCCCGATCCGCTCAACCGGGAACTGCGCGAATCGCCGCTGGGGCAGGAGCCGGACCTGCCCGGCCGTTCCGTGCTGGGCTTCCTCGCCTGCGCGTCCGTGGTGCGCAGGGCCGCGTACCTGGAGGTGGGCGGCTTCCACCCGCTGCTCGGGGTCGGCGGCGAGGAGCAGCTGCTCGCCATCGACCTCGACGCGCACGGCTGGGGAGTGGCGCACTGCCCCGGCGTCGTGGCCCGCCACGACCCCGACGCGGGCCCGCGCCCCGGCCGGGTCGTGCGGATGCGCCGCAATGAACTGCTCACCGCCTGGCTGCGGCGGCCCCTGCGCCAGGCACTCGCCCGGACGGCGCGGCTGGCTCTCGAAGGCATCGACGACCCGCAGGCCCGGCGCGCGCTGGCCGAGGCCGGCCGGCGGCTGCCCGCCGCCCTGGCCCGCAGGCACCGGACGCCGGCCCGGGTGGAACGCCGTCTGCGCCTGCTGGAGAGGTCGTCGTGAGCGGGTGACGGCGTGCGTGGGCCGGCGAGGTGGCAGGTGTACGCCGAACCGCCGCCGCCCGGTGGAC
>NZ_JBSGYQ010000031.1:0-86915 GCF_053610585.1 Streptomyces sp. NPDC054887
GCGGAAGGTCGCCCGCCGGCGGCGGCCCGGTGTCCGGACGTCACACAGCGGCGGTCGGAAGCTCCGACTCAGCCCTCACACGGAGATGGGGAACCGCTCCCAGACCCGGTGCTGCCCCAGCAACTGCGTGACCTGCCCCAGCACCGACGTGCCGTCGCCGGCCGTCACCACGCCCGGCGCGCCGACGGGAATCCCCGCGGACTCCAGGACCCGTTCGGCGCCCGCCCAGCCCCCGATGGCCTTGCCGTGCCGGAACGCCTCCAGCAGCATCAGCTGCACGCGCGGATCGGTCGCCGCCCCGGCCGGCGCCACCGCCTCGGCCGCCTTGGCGTCCCGCGCCCCGGAAGCGTCGCTCCCGATCCCGGGCACGCCCGCCACCAGGAGGGCGTCGTACTCGACCGACCGCGCGGTGACATACGTCCGCTGGACGGAGATCGGCTCGCCTCCGCCCTCCAGCTTGCCGCCCGCGGGGGCGATCACCAGGGGCACCATCCCGGCGTCCAGCACCGCCCGGCGTACGGCCCGTACCCCGTCGAGGTCGCCCTCGGCGTCCGTCAGGATGCCGATGACGCGTCCGTCCGGCGGCCAGGTCTTCCCGAGCTGGGACAGGGCCGGGCTCGGCTCGGGGGTCGTCAGCGCCACCGTGGCGGCGGGCGCGGGCAGGCCGAGGCCGAGCGCCACCTGCTCGCACAGCTCCGGGTCGATGTTGGCGAGCACCTTCAGCGCGCGTTCCTTGACGGCCTGCTCGTAGCACTTGTTCAGCTCGAAGGTGTACGCCGCGATGATGTGCTCGCGCTCGACGGGCGTCATGCTGAGCCAGAACAGCCGGGGCTGGCTGAAGTGGTCCGCGTAGGAGGCGGGCGCCTCGCGCACCTTCTTCGCCGCCGCCACCTCCTGGGGCACCTCGATGTACGCGCCGGTGTCCGCCCCCGCCAGGAACGGACAGCCGCCGTCCAGGGAGTTGGGCCGGTAGGGGGCCGCACCCCGGTGCACGGCCGTCTGGTGCATGCCGTCGCGCAGCATGTCGTTGACCGGCGCGTGCGTGCGGTTGATTGGGATCTGGGCGAAGTTGGGGCCGCCGAGACGGCTGATCTGGGTGTCCAGGTACGAGAAGAGGCGTCCGGCGAGCAGCGGATCGTCGGTGATGTCGATGCCCGGCACGAGATGCCCGGGGTGGAAGGCGACCTGCTCGGTCTCGGCGAAGAAGTTCGACGGATTGGCGTTGAGGGTCAGCAGCCCGATCGGCTGTACGGGCGCCAGCTCCTCCGGGACGATGTTCGTCGGGTCGAGCAGGTCGATGCCCTCGAACACCTGCTCAGGCGTGTCGGGGAAGGTCTGGACGCCGAGTTCCCACTGCGGGTACGCGCCGGCCTCGATCGCGTCGGCGAGGTCCCGGCGGTGGAAGTCCGGGTCCATGCCGTTGACGAGCTGCGCCTCTTCCCACACCAGCGAGTGCACGCCGAGCCGGGGCTTCCAGTGGAACTTCACCAGCGTGGTGGCGCCCTCGGCGTTGACCAGCCGGAAGGTGTGGACGCCGAAGCCCTCCATCATCCGGTACGAGCGCGGGATGCCCCGGTCCGACATGTTCCACAGGGTGTGGTGCGTGGCCTCGGTGTGCAGGGTGACGAAGTCCCAGAACGTGTCGTGCGCGCTCTGCGCCTGCGGGATCTCCCGGTCCGGGTGGGGCTTTCCGGCGTGGATGACGTCCGGGAACTTGATCGCGTCCTGGATGAAGAAGACCGGGATGTTGTTCGCGACCAGGTCGAAGGTCCCCTCCTCCGTGTAGAACTTCGTCGCGAACCCCCGGGTGTCCCGCACGGTGTCCGAGGAGCCGCGCGACCCGAGGACGGTCGAGAAACGTACGAACACCGGGGTCTCGACGCCCTTCGCCAGGAAGGCGGCCTTGGTGATCCGCGACGCGGTGCCGTAGCCCTGGAAGACGCCGTGCGCCCCGGCGCCGCGCGCGTGGACGACCCGCTCCGGGATGCGTTCGTGGTCGAAATGAGTGATCTTCTCGCGCAGGTGGTGGTCCTGGAGCAGGACCGGGCCCCGCGCCCCGGCCTTCAGGGAGTGGTCGGTGTCGTACAGCCGCGCGCCCTGGGCCGTGGTCAGGTACGCGCCCTGCTGAGCCAGGTCGGCCTGCGCGGCGCCGGTGGGGCTGCCGGTCGGTCCCACCGTCTCCGGACCCCGCTGGTCGGGCTTGGGCGGCAGCGGCTCCCTGACCGCGGTCGGCTCGTCGACCGGCGGTGTCTGCGCGCCGGGCCTCCCTGGGATGCCCTCCGGCGGACCGCCGTCGCCGCGCAGCGCGTCGACGGCCTTCTCCGCTGCCGCTTTCACCGGGTTCTTCTCGCTCATCTGTTCTCCAACCGTGTGGGGGGCGACGTCACAGCTATGACCCGCACCGCGGAAGAGGAAACGGTGCTCCGGACCGTGTGACCGCACGTACCGGGGCCTGTCGTGCCGCCCCGCCGGGTACCCGCCCGCCGGCCGGCCGAACCCGCGCGGCGCACGGCGCGGGAGGGTGGCCGGTTTTGCCCGACGACGGCCGTTTTTGCCCCTCCTTCAGGTCTCTGTGTTGCACGATCATGCTCCCGGTTCTCCCTTTCACCGCCCAAAAGCAGGACGCATGATTCATTTCGCGGGCCGGAACAGGTAGGCCCAGCAATAAGTGGGGGGATCCAGAAATGAACAAGAAGGCCGCGTTCCAGAGATTTATCGGCGCTCTCGCCGTGACCGTACTGACGCTTCTGGCGGTTTCCGTGGGGGCGGGAACCCCGGCAGCCCATGGGGAGTTCAGGGCGACGTCCTCCCTGGCCGACGATTCGCAGTGGGGATGATTTCCGCCCGACCGGCGACCCCCTTCGCACTCCATGCCGACAACAGGAGAGGTATGTCCGCCCCACCGCTTTCCATAGCATCGCCCACCGTCTTCGACGGAATGGGGGAAAAGCTCGCAGGTCTGAAGGAATCCGGGCTGTACCGGGAATTCACTCCGTGTTCGTATCTGGCCGAAGAGCCCGGGACCGCGCTCCACCGGGGCAGGCGCATCCAGGTCTGGTGCACCAACGACTACCTGGGGATGAGCCAGAACCCCCGGGTCATGGAGGCCCAGGTCGCGTCGACCCTCCTGCACGGAACGGGCAACGGCGGCTCGCGGAACATCGCGGGCACCAGCGAGGCCCACGTGGCGCTGGAGACCCGGCTGGCCGCCTGGCACCGCAAGCCGCGCGCCCTGGTGTTCACCAGCGGATACGTCGCGAACTTCGAGACGCTGACCACGCTGCTCC
The DNA here is from genome assembly GCF_053610585.1 of Streptomyces sp. NPDC054887. Classification (NCBI taxonomy): domain Bacteria; kingdom Bacillati; phylum Actinomycetota; class Actinomycetes; order Kitasatosporales; family Streptomycetaceae; genus Streptomyces; species Streptomyces sp. NPDC054887. The sequence goes on from NZ_JBSGYQ010000031.1 coordinate 3,288, forward strand.
AGGCCGTGCCCGACATGGTGATCTTCTCCGACTCCCTCAACCACCGGTCGCTCATCGAGGGAATCCGGGCGACCAAGAACCGGAAGCACATCTTCCCGCACAGTGACGTGGCCGCGCTCGAGGAGCTGCTGTCGCAGTACGGGACCGAGCGCCCCAAACTGATCGTCTTCGAGTCCGTCTACTCGATGGACGGGGACATCGCCCCGATCGGCGAGATCTGCGACCTGGCCGAGCGGTACAACGCCATGACGTACCTGGACGAGACGCACGCGATCGGCGTCAACGGGCCCACCGGCGCCGGGATCTGCGAGCAGATCGGCGAGGAGCGCCCGACCTTCGTCCAGGGAGTGTTCGGCAAGGCCGTCGGCACCACGGGCGGATACGTCGCCGGGCCCGACGACGCCCTCGACTACGTGCGGTCGCACGCCCCCGGCTTCATCTTCACGACGACCATTCCGCGTTCGAGCCTGGACGCCACCCGCCAGAGCCTCGACGTCGTCCAGAGCGACGAAGGAACCGCACTGCGCCGGAGGCTGCGCGAGAACGCGGTGCGCATGCGGACCGCCCTGCACACCGCCGGCATCGACTTCATCGACGCCGAGAGCCACCTCGTCCCGGTACTGGTGCCCGGCGGCGAGCGGGTCAAGCGGGTCTCGCGGCGGCTGCTGGACGAGTTCGGCATCTACGTACAGCCCATCAACTACCCGTCGGTGGCCAAGGGCGGCGAGCGCTTCCGCGTGACCGTCGCGCCGTTCCGGACGCAGGAGCAGATCGACGCCTTCGTCCGCGCGCTGCGCACGTGCCTCGACGCCGCCTGAGCCCCCGCCCGCACCAGGAAACAGCACCGCTTTCAGGAGGAACCCCTATGCAGGTCAAGGAAATCACCCCCTTCATCGGCTCCGAGATGACGGACGTCACGTACGAGGACCTTCAGCGCCCCGAGGTGTTCTCGCAGCTCGTGGACCTCGTGCACCAGCGGGAGCTGGCCGTCGTCCGGGGGCTGGACATCACGCCGGAGCAGCAGATCGAGCTGGCCTCCCGGATCGGCAGGCCGGTCCCGTTCCTGATGGCCAAGTACCGGCACCCCCAGCACCCGGAGATCATGATCTCCTCGAACGCCATGCGGGCGAACCGCCCCGTCGGCGTGGCCCGGGTCGGCAACTTCTGGCACCAGGACTCCTCGTACATGAAGGACCCGGCCCCCTACACGATGCTGCACGGGGTCGATGTGCCGAGCACCAGCGGCCACACCCTGTACGCCAGTGCGCCGGACGTTTACGACCGGCTGCCGCAGGAGTGGAAAGAGAAGATCGCCGGCCGCACGGCGCTGCACACCGTGAGCAAGCGCCAGCGCATCTCCCCGGAGCACGTGGGGCTGTCCATCGCCGAACTCAAGGCGCTGGTGGAGATGGAGTACCCGCTGACCGAGCACCCGCTGGTGCGGCAGGACCCGGCCACCGGCCGCTCCTACCTGTACGGCGCGCCCGAGTACATGGACTCGGTCGTCGGCTTCGACGCGAACGAGAACGCCGCGTTCTTCGCCCTCGTCGACCGCCTGATCCAGGACCCCGAGCACGTCTACACCCACCGCTGGACGACCAACGACCTGGTGGTGTGGAAGACCGCGACGACGTACCACGCGGCGACCGCCATCGAGCCCGGCGCGACGCGGACCGTGCACCGGGTCAGCATCGAAGAGGACGGGCCGTGCCCGGCATAGTCGACTTCGACGTCTCCTTCCCGTCCGCGAGGGCGGACATCCGGGCCATGCACACGGCCTCCGGTGTCGCCCTCGCGGACCTGGCCCGGATCACGCACTGCGAGAGCTTCCCGGTCCTGGCGGAGGACGAGCAGGCGTGGGAACTGGCGCTGACCGCCGCCCGGTCGGTCCTGCGCAGGACGGGCGTCGACGTCTCCCGCGTCCGCCAGGTCGTCTACGCCGGGTCCGGGGAGTGGGACCGCCCGTTCTGGTCCCCCGCCGCGAAGGTCTCGGACCGGCTCGGCATACGGGACGCCCACTGCTTCGAGGTGGCGAACTTCTGCAACGCCGGCATGACGGCGCTCCGGCTGCTGTCCGCCGACGGGGCGCTGGAGGACGGCACGTACGCACTGGTCCTCGTCGGGGACCGGCTGAGCCGGATGGTGGACTACCGTGACCCGGATTCCAAGGCCCTGTTCAACTTCGGTGATGCGGCTGCGGCGGTACTGCTGGAAGGTGGTGACGGCCGTTTCCGCTTCCTCCACTCGGCCATGCGCACCGACGGCGGCTGGTCCGACTACTACGCGGGCGAACGGTCGGACGGCCGGGTCCTCATCCGCCGTGCGGCGCACCGCAAGGGCCTCGCGGACGCCTACGTACGCCACTTCACCTCGCTGGTCGACGAGACGCTGAGCGTCCTGGGCCGGAAGGCCGGCGACATCGACCACTTCCTGGTCAACCACGGCGACCGGGACATGCACCAGCGGCTGCTGGACGTCGTGGGCGTGCCGGCCGCGCGCAGCGTCTTCAACTACGACCGGCTGGCCCACATGGGCGGCGCGGACACCCTGATCGCGCTCCGGGACCTGGAGGACGCCGGCCGGCTGCGCCGCGGCGACCTGATCATGCTCGCCACCAGCGCGATGGGTTTCAGCTGGGGCATCACGACTTTGGAGTACCTCGGATGAAGATCCTCGTCATGCACCAGGTGCCGTACCGGAAGATCGCCTACCACCGGGGCATCGACCACGAGCGGCACACCGTGACCTACATCGGGCACCCGCACCGGATGGCCGACCTCCCCGCCGACCTGCCGTGCGAGCGGATCGTCCTCGACGCGGAGGACGACCTGGTGGACGGCGTCTGCTCGCGCACGTCCCCGGACGACGGCTTCGAGAAGGTGCTCGCGCTCTCCGAGTGCGGGATAGCGGAGGCCTGCCTCGTACGCCGCCACCTGGGCATCGGGGGACCCGATCCGGAGCGGGTCGAACTCGTACGGGACAAGGTGCGCATGAAGTCCGCCCTGGCGGGCTCCGGACTGCGCTTCCCGCGCTTCGTCGCGGAACCGACGCCGTGCCGGCCGCTGCCGTGGTCGGGCCGTACGGTGCTCAAGCCCCGGCAGGGCGCCTCCAGCGAGGGCGTCACCGTCCACGAGACGGCGCGCGAGGCGCTCAGCGCCTACCAGAAGCTCGCGGACCCCTCGGACTTCCAGCTGGAGGAGCACATCGAGGGTGACATCCTGCACGCCGACGGGCTGGTCGCGGACGGGCTGATCGTCGACCTGGCGGTGAGCCGGTACGTCAACAAGCCGGTCGAGTACGCCGACGGAACACCGCTCGGGTCGCACCAGGAGACGGTGTCCCCGGTGCAACGGGCCTTCGCCGAGAAGGTGGTGGAGGTCCTCGGCATCACGGAGGGCAGCCTCCACCTGGAGTTCTTCGAGACCGGCGACGCGGAGCCGGTCTTCCTCGAAGTGGCCAACCGGGTCGGTGGCGCGGCCGTGGTGCCGATGCACGAACGGCACACCGGCGTCCACCTGCCCTCGCACGAGATCGCCGTCCGGCTCGGCTTGGAACGGCCCCCAGTGGGCCGGCCCAGCGGGCGGTACCACGGCTGGATCGCCTTCCCCGGGCACCACCTGCCGGCCGGCGCGAAGCGGCGGACCGTACTGCCCGCCGGGCTGCGCGAGCACCCCTGCGTGGACCGCGTGCACGCACTTCCGGACGACCAGGAGACGCCCGGTCACATCACCTACCAGGAATGGGAGGTGCCGGTCTTCGTCGAGGCGTCGCACGAGGACTCCGCGCAGTTGCGGCGCTTCCTGACGGAGTGCGCCCACGGCGTCTCCGTGACGGCGTACCGCGAGGCCGGCACGGACACCCGGGAGGCGGCGTGAGCGCCCCGGCCCGTACGGCCCGCGCCTTCCAGCAGACGCGGCGGCCCCGGGGCATGCCGGTGCCGGAGGACTTCGCGGAGGTCGAGCTGGCCCTGCCGCCGGTGGCGGAGGGCAGCGCGCTCGTCGAGAACCTGTGGCTCTCGGTCGACCCGTACATGCGCGAGTGCATGGACGCCGAGTGGGAACTCGGCGCCCCGCTGGAGGGGCGCGCCGTCGGCCGCGTGGTCGAGTCCCGGAGCCCCGGGCTGCCGGTCGGTTCGCTGCTCTTCCACCGCGACGGCTGGCGGACGCACACCGTCCTGACGGCCGCCGACGCCCGGGTCCTGCCCCGGTACGAGGGCATCGCGCCGGAGACGTTCCTCGGCCTCCTCGGCGGCACCGGCCTGACGGCGTACGTCGCCCTGACCCGCATCGCGGAACTGCGCGAGGGAGAGACGGTCTACGTCTCCGCCGCCGCCGGCGGTGTCGGCACGGCCGCCGGGCAGCTGGCCCGGCTGCTCGGCGCCGGACGGGTGATCGGCAGCGCCGGTTCGCCGGCCAAGGTCCGGCTCCTGACGCGGGACCTCGGGTACGACAGCGCCTTCGACCACCGCGCGGGGCCTTCGATCGGCGCGCAGTTGGCGGACGCGGCGCCGGACGGCATCGACGTGTACGTCGACAACGTGGGCGGCGGGCATCTGGAGGCGGCCATCGGCGCGATGCGGGAGTTCGGACGCATCGCGTGGTGCGGCGCGATCGCGCAGTACAACTCCGGGTCCGCCCCGGCCGCGCCGCGCAACCTGTTCGACCTGGTGGAGAAGAGCGTCCGTCTCGAAGGGTTCCTCGTCTCCCACCACCGCGCGGTGCAGGAGGAACTGGAGGCGTTCCTGGTGCCGCACCTGCGCGCCGGGCGGATCACCGACCGCCTCAGTGTGTCCCACGGCTTCGACCGGACCGTCGACGCGTTCCTGGGGATGCTGCGCGGAGAGAACACGGGGAAGGCGGTCGTGCGGCTGGGCGGCGCCGCCATGGAGGACGCCGCCCGGGAAGCAGGGGAAGCGCCATGCCGTCCATTCACTGGGGACTGCACATCAGCACCGTCCGGCTCGGCGCCTCCCACCGCGTCTGCGCCGTCTGGAGGGTGAGCGGACCGGCCGATCCGCGCCACCCCTGCGAGTTCCCCGGAGCCCTGCTGCTCTCCCGCCGCGGCGCGGAGCAGGACTGGGCGGTCGAGACGACGCTGGCCGCACTGGACGCCCAGCCCCTCGGTGACGGCCCGGCCTGCGCGACGCTCACGACGACCGCCCAGGGCATCGAACTCGTCTCCCTGCGACCGGGGCTGTGCGCCGTCGAACTGCGGCAGCTCTCCCGCACCGCACTGGGCGAGGACCACGACGGCTGGGCGCGCCTGTCCCGCGAGGACCCGGCCGCCTTCCACGCCTCGGCCGCTTCCCCGTACGTGGCCCGCCGGCAGGCCGCGGTCCTCCTCACCCGGGAGCCGGACGGCCGGCGCGGCCACCGCCGGGTGGTGCACGAACGGCAGGCCGAGGTCCTGCGCGACTACACCGCGGCCCTCGTCGCCACCGCCGAGGCCAAGAAGACCACCGACCCACCCTAGGAGTACCTGATGCGCCTGCCCTCGGAGTCACCGCAGCTTCAGCCGCCGGCCGGGCCGGACCCCTGGGACCGGCACTTCTCGGACAGCGCCCGGCACATGGTCCCCTCCGAGGTCCGCTCCCTGTTCAGCGTCGCCGCCGACCCGGGCATCGTGTCGCTGGCCGGCGGCATGCCGGACGTCGCCGCCCTCCCCCTGGACACCATCGCCTCACTGACGGCCGAGGTGGTGCGGGACAGCGGTACGACGGCCCTCCAGTACGGGACGGCGCAGGGCGACCCGGGGCTCCGGCAGCGGATCTGCGAGGTCATGGCGGTCGAGGGCATCTCGGCCCGGCCGGACGAGGTCATGGTCACGGTGGGCTCCCAGCAGGCGCTGGACCTGGTCACCCGGGTCCTCCTCGACCCCGGGGACACCGTGGTCGCCGAGGGCCCCACCTACGTCACGGCGCTCGGCGCCTTCAGGGCCGCCCGGGCCCGCGTCGTCCACGTGGGCATGGACCGGGCCGGGACCGTCCCGGAAGAACTGGCCGCCGTCCTCGCCCGCCAGGCGGCCGAGGGACGCCCGGCGAAGTTCTTCTACACCGTCCCCACCTTCCAGAACCCGACCGGCATCCGGCTCGCCGCCGGCCGCCGGCAGCGGATTCTGGACGTCTGCCGGGCGGCCGGCGTGATCGTGGTGGAGGACAACCCGTACGGACTGCTCCACTACGACGACGAACCGTCCCGCGCGCTGTGCGCCGACGACCCCGGCAACGTCGTGTACCTGGGGTCCTTCTCCAAGACACTGGCCCCCGGTCTGCGGGTCGGCTGGGTCCGGGCGCCCGGCCCGCTGACCCGCAAGCTGGTGCTCGCGGCGGAGGGCGCGATGCTCTCCCACTCACCGCTCGCCCAGCTGACGGTGGACCGATACCTGCGCACCCAGCCGTGGCGGGAACGGCTCGGCGACTTCCGCGCGCGCTACCGGGAGCGGCGCGACGCCATGCTCCGCGCGCTCGCCGCCCACATGCCCCCGGGCGTCTCGTGGACCATCCCGGACGGCGGCTTCTTCGTCTGGCTCACGCTGCCCGACGGCGTCGACTCCCGGGAGCTGCTGCGGCGGGCGCTGGCAGCCGGCGTCGCCTTCGTCCCCGGCACCGGCTTCTACGCGGACGGCCGCGGCGCCCACCAGGCACGGCTCTCCTTCTCGTACCCCTCACCGGCGGACGTCGCGGAGGGAGTGCGCCGCCTCGCGCACGTGATCGGCGCACAGCGCTGACCCGACAGCACCACGGCCCGCCCGACAACGCAGCCGCCCGACCACCCCGACCGACCTGGACCGAGGACACATTGATGAGGACCTACCCCACCGACCTGCTGCTCGCCGTCGAGCACGTGGAGCGCTCGCTGCGCGACGGCGGCTTCGCCTCCCTGCGCACCGCCCTGGCCGAGGCCGGAGTCGCGGATCCGCTGCGCCGTTTCGACAGCGAGCAGCTCCTGGCGGGCCTCGACGGCCTTCTCGAAGGCGTCAGCCAGTACCCGTGGCAGCCGCTGACCGACACCAACGACGTGCTGGAGACCCGGCCGGTGGGCGCCGTGCTCCTCGACGACCGGCGGGCCGAGGCGACGCTGCGCGGACTGCTGCTCGCCTGGGCACTGGGCAACGAGGTGACCGTACGCTCGGAGCGGCCGCGCCTGTGGACCCTGGTGATGGAGGCCCTGCGGGCCGCACGGGTGCCCCTCCCCGGCGGCCGGGTCGTGACACCGGGCGCCGAGGCGTCCGGGGTCGCGGTGGACGTTCCGGCGCTGCCCCTGGACGCGGCGCTCTCCCTGGACTGCCGGGCGCCCTGGGCGCACCGGCTGCTGGACCGCCGTCACCTGCCCGGACGTACGCTCTCCCAGGTCCGCGACGCCGACACGGCGGAGCGCGACAACCGGCTGACGGCCAGGCTCCGTTACCTCGTCTCCCGCGCGCGGCGCGCACCGTACTACGCGGACCTGCCCGACGTGACGGCGCTGTCCGACCTCGCCGCACTGCCCGTCCTGGACAAGTCCGCGCTGGAGGCGAACTCGCTGCCGGCCGGCCGCATGCTGTGCAGCGGCGACGCGCCCACCGGCGAGGTGCTGCGCTCCGGCGCGACCGGCGGCCACCCCCGCTACATCGTCTACGCGCGCGCCGACTGGGAGAACATGGTCCGCGAGGCCGTGCCGATGCTGTACGGCCTGGGCGTCGAACCGGGCGACCGTATCGTCAACACGCTGTTCGGCGGCGGCATGTACGGCGGTCTCACCACCACCTTCAGCGAGTTCTCCCGCATGCCGGTGGAGTGCTACTCGACCGGCCAGTTCGTGACCGTCGACGACCTCCTGATGCTCACCAGGAGCTTCGGCGCCAACGTGATCCTCGGCATGCCGGCCCTGATTCTGCCGCTGCTGCGCGACGCCAAGAAGCGCTTCCCGCGGCTGCGCGTCGAGAAGGTCCTGTACGGCGGCACGCCGATGACCGAGAGCGACAAGCAGTGGCTGCGGGAAGAACTGGGGGCCCGCGTGGTCACCAGCGTCCTCGCCGCCAACGACGGCGCCCAGCTCGGCCACCAGTGCCCTTCCCTCGGCGGCACGCTGCACCACGTCAACGACGACTACACGCTCATCGAAGTGGTGGACGAGGACGGGCGGCCGGTCCCCGACGGCGCCGCCGGAGAACTGCTCGTCACGACCCTGCAGAAGTTCGAAGGACCGCTGATCCGCTACCGCATCGGCGACACGGGCCGCGTCTTCGAGCACACCTGCGCCTGCGGGGCGAGCGGCCGGGTGCTGGAGTACCTGGGCCGGTCGGACGGCCTGATCCGCTTCAAGGGCGAGACGGTCCTGTACGGCGAGGTGTTCGGCGCGCTCGCCGCCTTCCGCGTGTCGCAGCTCCAGATCGAGGTGCTCTCCGAGGGCAGCAAGGAGGTGCTGGTCGTCCGCACCGAGGCTCCCGTTCCGCCGGACCCGGAACTCGTGCGTGAGCTGCTGGTCTCCGAGTTCGACGTGCTGGGCGCCTACCAGGACTTCGACGCCGCCCTCGACGTGTACGAGCTCAGGGTGGAGAGCCTCGCGGAGGGCGAGCTGCCCCGCAACGAGGTCAGCGGCAAGGTCCGCACGGTCGTCGACCGCAGGCTGGAGGTGGCGGCGTGATGCTCCGTCACGACCGGTTCGCGCGCACGATGCTGGGCGCGATCGCCGTGTCCAGCGTCGGCATCGGCGTCCACACCCTGGCGATGGGACAGCTGCTCTACGGCCGTACGGGCTCCCCCGCCGCCTTCGCCCTCGTCCTCACCCTCCAGGGAGTGGCCGCCTTCTGCGTGCTGCCGGTGTGCGGTCCACTGGTGGACGCCCTCAACTCCAAGTGGGTGTACGCGTTGTGCGGCCTCGGCCGGGCGGCCACGGTCCTGGGGATCGTGGCGGTCGCGGGAACGGCCGGGCAGGGGGCCGTCCCCTGGATCATGGGAGCGGCCGTACTGCTGGCCGTGTTCGACAACGTCGAGCGCTCGGCGCTGTTCAAGCTGACCGCACACCATGTGGACCAGACGCACATCGCGCGGTTCAACAGCATGGTCGGCGTCGCCTTCCAGGCCGGCGCGCTGAGCGGGATGGCGCTGCTGGGGCTCATCCTGACCTGGGGAACCGCCGAACAGGCGCTGCTGGTCGACGTGGCGATGGCCCTGTGCTGCGCGCTCGCGGTGAGCCGGATGCGGCTTACGGCGGACGAGAACAACCCCGCCTTCTCCGCCCGCATGCTGGCCACGGCGGCGGCGGCCACAGTCGGGGAGTGGCGGCGCATGCTCCTTCGCTACCGGGGCGACAGGGCCGTGTTCGTCATGATCGCCCTGTGTGCCGGCGACTTCGTCTTCGCCCACGGGCTCAGCACCCTGGTCGTTCCGCTCGCCGACGACTACGCGGGGGGCGCCGGCTGGTACATCGCGGCCCTGGAAGGCACCTTCGCCGTCGGCATGATCAGCGCGTCGTTCTTCACGGCCCGCCTGGTCTCCCAGCGGCTGCTCCCCCTGTGGCTGCTGTGCCAGGCCGGCGGGGCGGGTCTGCTCGCGATCGGCTCGTCCGGCGTCGTGCACTTCGCCGCCTTCTTCCTCGTCGGCTTCGCCAACCTCAACAGCCTCACGTGGCTCCTCACCTCGCTCCAGCAGCGTGCCGACGACGGCGACAAGGGCAAGATGGCCTCGCTGCGGCTGCTCGCGATCGGCCTCGGCACGGCGGCGCTGATGCCCCTGGTCGGAGGCTTCGCGGGGGTCTCCCTCACGGCCGGCTTCGGCAGCCTCGCAGTCGTCATGGCCGGGTTCGCGGTGCTCGGCGCCTGGGTGGCGCGGGCCTATACATTCCGGCCCGACCGGCCGAAAATGGATGCCGCCCCGACCGAGGCCGCCGTACCCGTGCCGTAGTCCCACGGGCACCACCGGACACCCGGCTCCGGCCGCATCGCACGGCCGGATGCTTGCGGCCGGAACTCGCCCTATCAGTAGCGGCATCAGCTGACAATGCCCCACATTGTGGCACTTATCACTCAATCTCCGTACCACCTACCATGGAGCGAATCGCGCGGCCACGACCAGGTCGTTCGGCACGAGGCCATGGGGACGCAGGGGATGTGCACAGAGACAGCCACGGGCGACGACCGGGCACCGGGCGTCTGTGAAGAGGGGCTGGCCTTCTACGCGGACGTACTGCTGTCACCGTCCCCCGAGCAGGACTGCCCCCGGTGCCTCGTCGCACTGGGGGTCGTGCAGCGGACCGACGACGGCGGCTGGGCCGCCACCCCTCCCGGTCTGGCCGCGAACGCGCTGATGCGCCCGCTGGAACGAGCCATCGAGGAGAAGCAGCGCGCCCTCGCGGTGGCGCGCGTCTCCATCCAGCGGCTGGAGGAGATCTACCGCGCCGGGCACCAGGGCGAGGGCGGTACGGCGGTCCGCGTCATCAGCGGCGCCGACGTGATCAGCTCCACCCTGTCCTCGGCCGTGCTGTCCTGCCGGGAGGAACTGCTGACGGCCCAGCCGGGCGGCGGGCGCCCGCAGGAACTGCTGGAGAAAGCCCTGGCCAGCGACCTGGAGGCGCTGCGGCGCGGCGTCCGCCAACGCACGATCTACCAGCACACCGTCCGCTCCCACGGCCCCACGCTCTCCTACGTGGAGCAGGTCTGCGCGGCCGGCGCGGAGGTGAGCACGCTGGACGAGGTGTTCGACCGGCTCATCGTCTGCGACCGCAGGATCGCCTTCGTGCCCGACCCCGGGGAGGAACGGCGCCAGGTCGCCCTGGCCATCGAGCATCCCGGCATGATCCGCTACCTCGTCGGCCTCTTCGAGCACTCCTGGGACCGGGCCACCCCCCTGCGGCACAACCCGCGCGAGCACCGCCCGCCGCTGCTCACCGATCAGACCCGGCGCGCGATCCTCCAGCTCATGGTGAACGGCTACACCGACCAGGCCATCGCCGGACGCCTGGGCATGAGCACCAGGACCGTCGCCTCCCACGTCAGCAAGGCGTCGGAACTCCTGGGCAGCCGCAGCCGCGCGCAACTCGCCTACCTGGTGGCCAAAACCGGCATCCTCGACGACGACCTCCCCGACGGACCCCCTAACACCCCGGGGACCCCCGCCCCCTGACGCCCCTGGACCCCCGGCCCGCCGACCGATCCCCGCATCCTGACGCACCGGCCGCCCCTCACCGAGCGCTACCCACGTCCGGGCAGCCGGGCCCCCGGGTCGTCCGGAGAAAAGCAAAAGCCCCAGGTCACGGCGAGTGAGTCCTGGGGCTTCCACAGAGCCGCCTTCGGGATTCGAACCCGAGACCTACGCATTACGAGGCCCCACAAGATCATCCCGGGTGGTGCTGGACGGCGCCACAGAATTCCGTGCCCGCAGGTCAGAGACACCCAACTGCGATCACTATGACGCGGGATCCACCCTTGTGCCACCCAATCCGCTCATGCAGCGCTCACGCACGGCGGCCCGGGGCATGACAACGGGCGACTGCTGATGCGGCAATGCCCGCCTCCATCGCCGGTACGGCCCGGCCGACAGGATCCGGAGCGGCAGCGCTCGGCCCCGTGATGGAATTCGCCACGACAGCCGTAATCCGGCGGCTCGACGCTACGGACTCGTCTGTCGTCGGGAGCGAGCCACGATCGTGAGGCCGGAGCATGAAGCACTGGATGACGTGGCTCTCCGTATCGCCGGCGGCGGTGGAGCCGGCGGAGGGTCCAGCTGGGACGGGGGAGGAATCGTTGAACGAGCTGAGCTTTGTCGACGTCTGCTCGGGGGGGGGGGGGCAGGGGGGCTCGCCCTGGGGCTGGGACAAGCAGCTTTCACGCCTCGGCTCCTCCTGGACAACGAGCCCTCTGCCTGCGACACGCTCAAGGCCAACCGGCCGCTTTGGAACGTGCTGAAAGCGGACCTTCTCGACTTCGACCCCGTGGACCATCCCGAGGTGTACGACGTCGATCTGCTGACAGCCAGCCTCCCCAGGGTGAGGTCGAGCGCGACGACGCCTCGGTCGAACGCCGAATTGCGCCTCATTGAGGCGACCGCCTGTCTGGTCCACGCCGTCCAGCCACGTGCACTGATCATCGAGAACGTGCCCGCCCTGGTCGAGGAGGGCTCACTGGCGTCGATACGGGACTTCCTCCGCGAAGAGCTGGGGCACCTCGGCTACGCACTGACCTGGTTCATCCTGAACGCTTCCGACTTCGGAGTGCCCCAGCACCGCTTGCACGGCATCGTCGTGGCCGTCAAGCAGCAGTGGGCCGGTGCCTTCCGACCGCCCCGACCCAGCGTCCACCAGCACGTGTCGGTCGGGGAGGCGCTGGCGCCGTCGATGCGTTCCTGCGGCTGGCCGGACGCCGACCGTGGGCGGCGCAGGCGACGAGCGTGGCACCTACCTTGGTGGGTGGATCCAAGACGCACGGCGGCCCCGACTTCGGACCCGAGCGGTACGAAGGCCAGGTGGCGACGGATGGGGGTCTACACGAAGTCGTTCGGAAACGAACCGCCCGGCCCCGACTTCACATGGGTTCCGTCACTCGGTGACGACGGACTGGTACGGATCACGGTGGACCAGGCCGCCCTTCTCCAAGCCTTCCCTGAAGCGTGGCGGATCTGCGGCCTCAAGACCGCCCGGTACCGCCAGATCGGGCACGCGACCCCGCCGCCGGTCGGAGAGGCGCTGGGACGGGCCGTCGCCGAGGCGTTGAGCGGGGATCCGCGAGGGCCCGCGGCCGGCTAGACTTCCGCCACATGACCAGCTCGGCGCACCATCAGCCCATCCTCGACAAACCCTTTGTCCTGGACCTCTTCGCAGGACCCGGAGGGCTGGATGTCGCTGGGCAGGTGCTCGACATCCCGAGTCTCGGCATCGAGTGGGACAGAAGTGCGTGCCTCACGCGATACGCGGCTGGGCTGGACACCCTTCACGCCGACGTGAGCGCGGTACGCAGGGATTCCTTCGAGTCCCTGCCGCCGGAGATCAACGTGCTCGCAGGTGGCCCTCCGTGCCAGACCTACTCGGTGGCCGGGCACGGCGCCGGACGCCAGGCCTTGGACCGGGTCAAGGGGTACATCGAGCGGCTGATGGCGGGTGAGCCCGACCAGGAGATAGACGAGGACCTTAAAACTCTCCCCGATCCGCGCACCGCGTTGGTACTCGAACCTCTCCGATACGCCATTCAGGCGACCAGGAGCCCGAATCGGGAGCACCGCCCGTACGACGTCATCGTCCTGGAGCAGGTACGTGAGGTCGAGGCGCTCTGGACGCACTATGCCAAGGTGCTGGAGGAGACGGGGCTACCCGACGGGACCAAGTACAAAGTCGTCGTCGATGTCCTCGACACCGAGACCTACGGGGTTCCGCAGACGCGATCCCGCGCGGTGCTGATCGCTCGGCGTGAAGGACTCGGCGAGCCCTCGCTTCCCGCGCCGACTCACCTTTCCTACGACGCCAAGGAATGGAACCGAAGGAACGGGAAGAACGAACACGACCAGGCCGCGGGCCAGGTCCACCAGGCCACCCTCTACGAGGGCACCAAGCCGGAGAGCGATGAACACCAGGCAACAAGCGACGAGGTGCGGCACTCCTGGAGATCCATGGGTGATGCCCTCGCCAACCAGGGGCGCCGCACTCCGTTCCTGGTTCGCTCGAACTACGGCAGCTCTAGCCACCCGGGACGACGAGGTGTACGCAGCGACCAGCAGCCTGCTTTCACCGTCACCGGCAAAATCAGCCGCTTCGTGGTCTTCCAGCACCTCGACGAGAACATCGTCTACGAGGGCGCGCGGTTCAGCATGAACGAGGCCGGATTGCTGCAGAGCTTCCCGCCGGACTATCCGTGGTCCGGTACGGCGCAGGCTCAGCAGGTGGGCAACGCGGTACCGCCCCTGTTCGGTGCACACCTCCTGAGCGCCGCTCTGGGCCTCTCCAAGCCGGACCCGGAGTCATTGCGGAAGCCGTGGCAGCCAGCCACGGAGGACCAGCGGGCCAAGCTGCGGAGCAACGGCTGCGGTGCCGCCGACGCCTGCACCGACGGGTGCCCGCGCCCTAGAGACCAGGTGCCGCCCCCTTCCTCCGTGCGCCCTCGTAAGAGCAAGAAGGCGGCGGCGAACTAGCCCGAGCACGGCCCAGGTCAATCCCCGCTGTTCCTACCCCTGACCGGCGCAGTCTCGAACAGCTCCACGAAGTAGCCGGTGAGCGCTGCCACGGATTCCTCCAAAACAGGTTCCTCGTCGGGCCCGTTCGGGAGTTCGTACCGCTCGACCGGTGGCGCCGATTCTGCCTCCGCGATCCAGTCCCGCAGTCGGGCGGGGTCGCGGGGCTGGTCCGGCGCGAGGATGTCGTAGATCAAGGTCGCTCCCGCCGCATTGATCGCGACGCTGAGGCCGTTGACCTCTCGCCCGCCGGAGACCTGGCCGCTCTGCAGAAGACGGACCAGGGCCTGAGCGGTGGGGCGGTGATCGATCAGCTCGCTCCGGAGAACGGTGTGGATGAGGTCCTGATTTCCACAGGCGACCTCGACCGGCTCGTAGTCCGACCCGTTCCTGAAGAGTTCGGCCGCCCACCACAGGCGCGAGAAACACTGACGGTCCGCGGGGCCACGGAAGCGCTCGGCGGCGACGCGCTTTTCCGGCCTGTTCGCCGTCGGCTCCGACAGGTGCCGCCAGACCACATAGTCCGGGGCCACAGCCAGGGCGAGATGGTTCCACAGACGCTTGTCCGCCGCTTCTCGCCGCTTCAGGCGAAGCGTGGCATGGAGTCGTGGCGCGAGCCAGGCGTCGGCGCGGGTGCGGTCCTCCCGGAACTCGAACATGGCGTCCTCCACCAGGCTCCGGATCGGCTCGACCCACCACCTGGCGTCATCCTCGGGAAGCGACTCGACGACCTTGGCGAGATCGATGCCGCCGTGAACCTGTTCGCCTTTGAGCAGCTCCTCGGTGAGGAACGGATCGACGGCAGAGGTGGCAAGCAGCCCCAGGCGTTCCGGTACGTGGTTCGGTTGGGTGATCACGTCTCACTCTCGCGGTTCATCTGTTCCAGACTGCGGATGACAAAGGCAAGCGCCTTGGTGGCATCGGCGCGGCGGACCGCCGCGTAATGGATACGCGTCTGTAGCTCCACCCAGCCGGATTCGCCGGTGCGCCGGCGATGGACCTGCCGTAGGGCCTCCTCGACATGGACGCCGGGAATCACGTCCGGGAGCATCTCCCTCAGCACCTCGCCCTGCCAGTCTGTGGGGAAGACCGGCCCGCCACCGGGTTCCACCTCCAGATCGCCGATGGCACCGTGAAACACGGCGGTCCAGACGTCGGTGGACATCTGGGCGACCAAGAGGTCACGCACCTTGCCGTCCACACCCGAGCCATTGCTGTCCAATAGATCGATGACACCTTCGACATCGGTGTTCACGAACACGGTGGGGACTCTGGCCGAGGTGTCCACGACCCAGGGCGCGTCGGCGTAGGCCTGGAGCCACTCCCGGGAGCTCCTCTTGAACGATGCTTTCTGAACGTCGAGCTGGAGCCCACGGACCGGCTCGTCGGAAACCGTGTCGATGATCCAGCTCCGGTCGGTCTCGGCGATCGACCGTCCGCGCACCCCTTCCACTGTCCCGATGGCGTACACGGCGACGGAGGCTCGCCCCAGGTGATCGTCACGGAACACCTCCAGTGAGCCGGACCAGTCCCGGCCGCCCTCCGCGTCGAGCGTGAGATGCGCAGAGGTACGGACATTGGTCTCGCCATCCGTCAGTACGGCAAGGACACACAGATCCGACCAGGGCGCGTCCGGCACGTTCGCCCCGGGCGGCAGTGTCGCCGAAACGCAGATCTCGGCGCTCACCCAGTCCGTGTGGCCCGCGATGCCGAGCGCGACAGCGTGCTGTTGGGTGGAGTACGCGGTGGTCTCCAACCGGTCGCGGGTGCCGTCGGAGAGCTTCAGGGAGACGGAGGTCACTCTGAGCGTGACCGGCCGGTTGAGCCGCTTGTACGGATAGAACTTCACACTTCACTCCCCCTTATTGGCACGAAGTTCGACAACCAGACGGGTGAGAGTGGTCCTGACCGGGTGGCTGGTGACGTCGGTGATTCCTCGGAACTTCGCGCGCCGCGCGCCAGGTGTGAAGCGCAGTATTCCGTCCACCGCTTCGCAGCCCTCGACGCCCACCAGTTCCGCCCACTCCAGCCTGGGGCGGCCCCCCGAGCGCACGTCCAGTTGGGCCACCGGCACCATCGGGACGATCTCGTCGCCACGCGGGATGCTCACTTCGCCGGTGATCCGCCACTCCCCAGCATCACCGACCGTCGCGTCGAGCCCGTCCAGGAGGGGAACCACGGGGCCGGCAGGTGTCTTGGCCTTGGGCCTCGTACGCACCGTCAATGCCTTGCGCAGGGCCTCGCCGCCTTCGCCGCTGCTGCGCTTCGGCCGTGCGACGAGTTCTCTCACCGCATTGTTGGCCTCGGCGGTGAGTGCGTTGATCCGCCGGTACGCGGACGGTGACCACCGCAGTGTCAGCTCTTCCGTCTGCCCCCAACGGTCGTGCTCGGGAGGTTCCGCCGCACGCAGGAACTCCTCGGCCTCCTTCGCGAAGGGGGCCGTCTCTCCGGCTGCCTCCCCCAACAGTAGAACGGCCTGGAAAGGGTTGGTGTTGTTCGGCAGCCTCGGGACCACGGTCCTCTTGACAGTCATGCGATTGCCACGCAGCGAGTGCATCCGGTTTTTCGCCCCGTCCCTGTCCCCCTCGGCCTCCGTGACGAGCAAGACCGCTTGGTGCGTACCGAACGTCCCATGGGCGCCTCCGGACAACGGCAGCTTCAACGGGACGCTCCGCGCCGCCACCTGCCCTGCCTCGGTGAGACGATGCACCGTAGTGCCCTCGTAGTGCGCCCTCAGGGCACGGGTCCGCGCAGGCTGTTCGACAGACGGGTCCACCTGCTGCTCCGCCACGACCTCCTTGCCGTTGCGCAGGGCACGGACGGAGACCTCCAAGAGGGGAAGCTTGCCGCCCCCGCCGGTCATCGCGGCCCAGAAGTCACGCCCCAGTGCTTCGACCAGACGGGCGTGCATCGTGTTGATGTCACGCGTGTCCACATCGCTCTCCTCGTCGCCGATGAATCCGTCGTCGGGATCGAAGGAGTTCGCCGCGAGGCCGGCCACATCGTGCGCACCGACGATGAGAAAGGACGTGCCGGGTTCGTCGCTCTCCCGGGCCAGATGCAGGCTCTCCACCGTCTCCTCGTCCGCCCACCAGGAACGGGCGACCATGGCCCCGGGCGAGTCAGGATCAGGGCGCCCGAACCAGGCAGGGCCTGCGTAGGACTCGCCGTCGACCTCACGCCACGGCAGTTCGAGGCGGCCGATGACCCGTCGCTCGGTTCGTCCCTCGTGAGGCACGGAGAGAGTGGAGTTGATGAGCACGAGCCCCAGGGAGCTGGTGGCCCACAGCGTCGCCTTGCCCAAGCCGTACGACCCACCGGCGCCAGGTCCGGACTTGAGGCTCTCCAGTTGGCGTCTGACCACGGCGGCGAACTTGCCGTCCGCGTAATCGTCGCCGATCAGCCCTGAAGCGTTGTAGTCGTCGACGCGCAGCAGGACCAAACGGCCCTTCTCGTACATATCGCGCACCCCGGCGTCCACGACCCGACCGACCTTCTGATTACCGGCGGTCTCCGAGACGGCGGAATAGTGCGGAAAGAGATCGTTCCAGAGGATCGCCTCGCGGAAGGCGTCCAGGGCGTCGCCGGTGAGCTCGTGCAGGGTGTAACGGACCTTGACGGGGCGGCCGTTCTCCGTGAGACGCTCGTCCAGGCTGTTCTGGCACGTCTCTCGCGCGAGGACCTGAACGTCGGCGTCGAAGGCGAAGGCGGCGGCATTGCCCAGGTCACGGCCGCCATCGGGGTAACCGGGGCGGTGGTACCAGGTGACCGGGAGGCCGGCCTGGGTATCGGTGGTGCGGGTGTGCACCGTACCCACGTCCGTGCCGAGCGCCTTGGCGATGTCCGTCATGACGGTCGGGCGAGGTGTCGACCTGCCGGTGATCCACGCGGACACTGCGGCCCGAGTCAGCTTGAGCTCGTCGGCCAGTTCGGCCTGCGTCTTCCCCGCGAGCTTGAGCTGTCGGGCCAGCCAGGGCCCGAACTCCTCACCTGTCTCCACGCGCCGCCTGCTCTCCTGGGAGTCCCATGCCGATCACATCGGTGTGGATCACGAGGCTAATTTGACAAGGATGCATGTGTCAACCAGTAGTTGATCGGGCTGGGTCGACCAGACCGCTTCAGCTCGGCGTCCAACTTGTCCTGAATGGGCAAGTATGCGCGATATATGCAATGCCTTTGCAAGCGGACCGGCCAACTCCCTTCAACCGGACGGTAGTTCGGGTTGCATGTCCAATTGAATACCCGCTAGGGTCGTTGCGATGGGGATTCCATCTCGCTCGCGAAACCCGAAATTCGGGAGGCCGGGCGACCCGGGGAGAAGTGCGCCAAAATTCCGAATCCATGCCCGGCATACGCCTCCAGAGCCGCACACAGAATGTCCTTCCGCAAAGGACTGGCTGCACGAGACCTCCATCCCCTAGCTTAATGCGACGAGGAAGGAGGCTCACCAAGAACTAGATTTACCCATCTCGCTTCACACGGGGGACGTGTACCCAAATACACCCCTCTGCAGCTGCAGGATGCAACCAGACAGGGGTGGATCAGATGAATGAGCAGGACAGTGAAACGCTGGACTCATTTCGGGAGTCGAGCGCATTCGAGATGGCCATTAAGACGGCTGAAAGCAAGGCCACGGTTCTCGGGATTCTTCACGAATACGACCTGTCCGAGGAGGCTTTCACCAGCAGGTTCCCCGTGCTGGCGAAGGTGGCTCTAGACCTGCCGGACGTTCCGGACGAGGCGGTCCGATTCAGCACGTCACAGGCCTGAAGTCTCGGTCTGGCAACAAACGGTGCCTTCGCCGTGAACCCTCCGCTTCACGAAGGCACCGTGGAAACCACGCCCAACGCCATGACGAGCACGGGCCGGCCGGCCCGTGTTCGCTCTTTCGTCCGGATCTTTGACACCCAGGAGCCAGAAGCAGTGTCGTCATCGTCCTCTTCGGTCGTTCAAACCGTTCTCGAACAGTCCTCACGCGTCCTGCAGACGTACGCCGTGGACCCCGGTCTCGTGGCCGAGCACGCCAATGGGGAGCGCCGTATCACGCAGGGCGGATATGGTGATCGCCAGCTTTTCGAGCTCGTTCAGAACGCGGCCGACGAAATGGCCGACGGATCGAGTGGGCGAGTTCATGTCGTCCTCACGGAAAAGCACTTGTACTGCGCGAACGAAGGTAACCCGGTTACCTCGGAAGGCGCTGAGACAATTCTTCGGATGAGTATGTCGAAGAAACGTGGCGGCCAGATCGGGCGTTTCGGAGTGGGCGTCAAATCGGTTCTCGTGGTGACCGACGCGCCGGAATTCTTCAGCAGCACCGGAAGTTTCGGATTCGACCGCGCCTGGTCGTACGAGCAGATCAGGGCCGTGCCCGGCGTGACGGCGCGCTACGGCCCTGAGTTCGACGCCCCCGTGCTGCGCATGGCCCGACCTCTGGACATGCAAGCCGAGCGCGCTTCCGACCTCGTCCTTAACGAGCTGCTGAACTGGGCCACCACCGTCGTTCGTCTGCCGCTGCTTCCGAAGGCGGACGACCGGCTGGGCCGGGACATGCACGGCGGACGTGGCAAGGACCACGGCGAGCCCCGCGAGGAATTCCCGGTCGGCTTCCAGCTCTTCTCGCCGCACGTCACGAAAGTCGTGCTGGAGGACCGCCGGCCTCGGCCCCCGGCCCGTCGGACACTGACCGCCCGGCGGACCGGCGACCTTCACACCTTGATCGAGGAGCGGACCGGGAAGTCCGTCGCCACCGACCGGTGGCGCGTGTTCACCACCACCCACGAACCCGGTCCCAGTGCCCGAGCGGACGCCGGCGAACTGCACGACCGGCTCTCTCTCAACCTCGCCTGGGGCGTCCCCGCCCTGGAGAAGGACCCGGAGAGCGGTCTGTACGTCAGCCCGCGATCACGCGGGCGCGGCAAGTTCTGGTCCTTCTTCCCTACCAAGTACGAGATGTCGCTGAGCGGCATCCTCAACGGCGCCTGGAAGACGAACGAGGACCGCCAGAACCTCCTCGACTCCTCTCCCTTCAACCAGGAGATGATCCGGATGTCGGCACAGCTGGTCGTCGACTCCCTCCCTGCCCTTGCACCCGATGAGGACCCTGCCGCCTATCTCCCCCTGCTGCCCGGTCGAGCCAAGGAGGCGATCAGCTGGGCCGACGAGTTCCTGACCCGAGAGATCTGGGCCCGCACCACGGACCGTCCGGCGTTGCCCGACCAGGACGGCGTCCTGCGCATCCCCACGACCCTGAGGATCCACCCGCGCCTCGACAAGGACCTGAAGAAGGTGTCCAAGTGGCTGCGGATGTGGAATGAGTGCCCCGGGCGCCCCTCGAACTGGCTTCACCCGAGTGTCGAGGCGGACGCCCTGCGCTCCGGAAAGGTCGAGCACATCATCGGTGCGGCCGGGCATGAGCGGACTGGTGTCCGGGAATGGCTGGAGGCCCTGGTCGGAATCGGCACCCCCGAGGCGTCGGCGGTCGCTGTTCGCATCCTCGCGGACATGATCGAGAATCTCTCTCCGCATGCCGAAGAGGCCCGAAAGGCCCACATTGTGCTCACCGAAGAGCACGGTCTCGTCGCGCCCGTGCACGGCAAGGTGTTCCGCCGTGCCACCCAGGGTGGCCTGCGCGAAACCCTGGTGTACATGGTCGACGAGCTCGCCCAGGACCCGTCGCTGGCTCACGCGCTCGACGTCCTGGGCATCCGCGAGGCCGATGTCGAGGGCCGGTTCGTCAGCGTCCTCGATCAGGGCTTCGACCACTACCGCGACTCGGACTGGGAGCGGTTCTGGGAGCTGTTCCGTCAGGCGGGGGTGCGTCGCCTGGCCCACACGGTCCTGGAGAAGGTGCCCACTCCCCGCTCGGCGCTCCGGGTACGCACCGCCGACGGTCGGTTCCGGCCGGTCGAGGACTGCATGCTGCCGGGTGTCGTGGTCGATGCGAAGCGCGACCCCGGCATCGCTGTCGACATGGCATTCCACTCCGACGACACCCCCTTCTTCTCACAGGTCGGCCTGCGGGAACGACCGTCCGGTGGGGTCCGCCCCCAGGAAGACGAAGCGTGGTTCGTGGAGTACCGTGAAGCCCTCCACGCCGCCTACCTGCGCGGCTTGGACAGCCGCGCCCCGCGCCCCGCGCTGAGCCGGATGAAGGTCGAGGGCGCCGCGATCGGTGGCCCGCTCCACCTTTTCCGCGCCCTGTCCGAGGAATCCCGCGCCGCCTTCCTGAAGGTGCTGCCCGACGACGCCGTGGTGGACAACTGGACGCGCCAGATCGGCGCACAGACCAACACACGACAGGCCGTACCCTCGCCGATCCGATGGATGCTGAGGAAGTTCGGCACGATCGCCACCTCCCAGGGGATCAAGCCGGTCAAGGAGGCCGTCGGCCCCCAGCTCGCCGGCTACCGAGATGTGCTGCCGGTCGCCGACATCTCCCCCGAGAAGGCCCGCAGGCTACGACTCCCGACCACCGTTGACGAGGTCCCCGCCGACCGCTGGGACGCCCTCCTCGAGGAGGTGGCCCGCAGCGCGGACGACTCCTTCGTCGGCGCCACCTACGTGATGCTGACCCGATTCGGCGCAGACTTCCCCGAGGACTCCCTGACCCGGTGCCGGATCGGTGACGCCTGGGAAACCCGGCCCGACAGCGAGATCACCGTCGCCGTCGGAACCGCTCAGTACCAAGCGCTGCGCGCCGAGCAACTCCCGGCGCTCCTCGTGCCGACCAACGACGACGCCGAGCTGATGATCGAGAAGTGGGGCATGCTCCGCTACGCCGACGTGATCAGCATGGAGACCCGTGAAGTACCGGAAGGCGACCCCGTGCCCCTGGTCGAGCTGTTCCCTGCCCTGCGGCAGCGTCTGAACAGCGGGAACCGGAACAGCATGGTGCAACGGTGCAGCGAACTGGAAGAGGTCACTCGCACGCCCAGGGGCACGCACGCCTCCCCCCTGGACGCCGTGCGCCAGGACAGCACCGTCAAGCTCCGCGTCCCTCTGGCCCCGGAGCCGATGCTGCGCCTGATCGACCGCGAACTCGGTTTGGGCCTCGGTGCTGCCGGCTGCCGCGCAGTGCTCGATCACCAGGACCGTATGGAACGGGACGGCGAGTTGAAGGCGGCGCAGAAGGCGGTGCGCGAGTCCACGGATGTGGTCACCAAGATCGAGCTGCTGATCGGCGCCGACGCGCTCCGCACGGGCCTCCCCGAGGGATTGATGGAAGCCGAACTGCAGTCGACCGACGGCGTGGAGCCGACCGGGCGTCGCATCGCGCAGATGGCGTTCAACGCGCACGGCGACGGTGTGCTCCAACAGCATGCCAGGGACATCCAGGGACGCTTCCCCAATGCCCCGGTGGCGTACGGAGGTTCCTCTGCGGCCATCGCGTTCGTCTCGGAGCTGAGGCTGCCGGTCGCGTTCGCCGGTTCGAAGACTCCGTCCCCACCGCCGTTCGAGACCGTCGAGGGCCCTCGGGACTTCCCCCGCCTCCACGAGTACCAGGAGGACCTGGTCCGCAACATCTCCACCATGCTCGACCGACTGGCACCCCAGCGCGGCATGCTGTCGCTGCCGACAGGCGCCGGCAAGACCCGGGTCACCGCCGAGGCCGCGATCCGCTGGGTGAAGCGAGTCGGCGACCTCAAGGGTCCACTGCTGTGGATCGCACAGACCGAGGAGTTGTGCGAGCAGGCCGTCCAGAGCTGGAAGTTCGTCTGGAGCAAGGTCGGCGCCGAACGTCCGCTCACCATCAGCCGGCTGTGGAGCACCAACGAGGTGGGCAACGTCGTCGAGCACCCGCACCTGGTGGTCGCCACCGACGCCAAGTTGGAACGGTGCCTGGGCACCGACCAGTACGCCTGGCTGCGCCAGGCCGCCCTGGTGATCGTGGACGAGGCTCACACCGCCATCTCCAAGCGATACACCGAGATCTTGGGCCAACTGGGCCTCACTCAGTACGAGACGGGCCGGCACCTTCTCGGCCTGACCGCCACGCCGTTCCGGAACACCAACGAGGAGGAGACCCGCCGCCTGGTCCGGCGCTTCGGCAATCGGCGACTCGACGAGGGCGTCTTCCCATCGGGCGACCCGTATCGCGATCTCCAGGACTGGGGCATGCTCGCCCACGTCGAGCACCGCACCCTTGAGGGCGGCCGTATCGAACTCACACAGGACGAGAAGACACACGCCGACCGCATGGCCATGCTCTCCCGTTCTGCCGAACAGCGACTCGCCGACGACCACACACGCAGTCGGCGCATCGTCGACTCGGTGGCCGGCCTGCCGGACGATTGGCCTACGTTGCTCTTCGCCACCTCCGTCGACCACGCCAAGTACCTGGCAGCCATGCTCAACGACCGGGGTGTCCCGTCCGCTGCCGTGGACTCGACGACCAGTGCGCAGGACCGTCGCGCTCGCATCGAGAACTTCCGAAGCGGTCGTATCAGGGTTCTCACCAACTACGGTGTGCTCACCCAGGGGTTCGACGCACCTGCCACTCGTGCCGTGGTCGTGGCCCGGCCGGTCTACAGCACCAACGTGTACCAGCAGATGATCGGCCGCGGATTGCGCGGACCACTGAACGGCGGCAAGGACAGCTGCCTGGTCCTCAACGTCAGTGACAACATCGCCAACTTCGACACCAACCTCGCCTTCACTCAGTTCGAGCACCTCTGGAGCCGGAAGTGACCGACGCCTACCAGGACAGCCCTCCGCTCACCGACGAGCAGCTGGCCGTGGTCGAGCAACCCTGGGACGCCCGTGTACTGGTCACGGCCGGCGCCGGCGCCGGAAAGACCCACACCCTGGTTCGCCGGCTCGACGCGCTGTGCGGTGACGAGGACCCCGAGCAGGCGCTGGAGGCCGCCGAGATCCTGGTCCTCACCTTCTCCCGAGCGGCGGCTCGGGAACTGCGCGAGCGGATCTCTCGGCACGGGGAGCGAGCTCACCGGGTGCGCGCCCGTACCTTCGACGCATGGGCCTGTGAGGTGCTCCTTCAGGCGTACCCGGACGGGGAGTGGGGTTCGGTCGGCTTCGATGAGCGGATCGCCGCCGCGACCCGCGCGATCGAGAAGGGTGCGCTGGAGGTCGGCGACGCGGTGCCACCGGCCCATGTCGTGATCGACGAGGTGCAGGACCTGCTGGGCGGGCGCCGCGAACTGGTGGAGACCCTCCTCGACCGGTACCAGGACAGCTGCGGGTTCACCGTCGTCGGGGACGCCGCCCAGTCCGTGTACGGCTTCCAGATCGAAGACCCGGGCGAACGAGCCGACGAGACCGGTCGGTTCTTCGACTGGCTGCGCTGTTCCTACCTCGACGACCTGGTGGAGCTGCGTCTCACAAGGAACTTCCGGGCCGCCACGGCCGAGGCCGGGATCGCGTTGGCGTACGGACCTCTTCTCCAGCAGGTGACCGAGCCGGACGAGGCCGAGCGGTCCTACGACGAACTGCGTGATCTCCTACTGGATCCGGCGAACGGCATGGGTGAACTCGGTGACGAGTTCACCTTGCAAAACCTGCGGGACCTCTCCGACACCTGCGCCGTCCTCACTCGCGACAACCGGCAGGCCCTCGTGATCTCGGCGCTGCTGCACGCGCACGGCATCGACCACCGGATACGGCGCCCGCTGGAGGAGCGTCCGGTGCCGTACTGGGTGGCCGAGCTGTTGCGTCGCACGGAGGCGACCGGCCTCACCGAGGACCGGTTCCGTACGCTCCTCTCGGACATCCCTCTTCCCTACGAACCCGACGCCACCGCCCTGTGGACGGTACTGCGCAGGGTCGCGCGCGGAGCGGGGCGCGGGGTGCTCGAGCTCGACCGGCTGCGGCGTGCGGTCGCCGGTGGCAGGTTTCCGGACGAAGCGGCTGATCCGGAGACCGCTCGCATCGTCGTCTCGACAGTGCACCGCGCGAAGGGCCTGGAATTCGACCGGGTGATCGTCCTGACGCCACCGACGCTCGCCGAGCTGCACAAACAGCACCAGGACGAGTTGGACCTTCCCGCCGAAGCCCGCGCCTTGTACGTGGCCATGACGCGCGCCCGCCAGGATCTCTATCACGTGGCCCCTCCCGAATTGCCGCACTTCAAACGAGCGGGGAACGGGCGCAATGGCCGTCGCTACCTCGGGTCGTGGCGGTCGTACGACCGGTACGGGATCGTCGCCGAGGCGGGCGACGTCAACCGGAACGACCCGCCCGGCCACGGGACCGACGCCGTCGCCACCCAGGCGTATCTCCTTGAACGGGTGCGGCCCGGCCTTGAGGTGCTGCTGCGCAAGCGCCACGACCTGCCGATGGGCGAGCTCCAGAGCCCGCCGTACGCCCTGATGCACGACGGCACGGAGATCGGGGAGGCCTCGCAGCGGTTCCGTGAGGATCTTTACCAGGTACAGAAGGTCAACCGTAACTGGGACCCCTGGTGGCCCGACGAGATTCATGACCTTCGGATCGACACCCTGGAGACCGTGACGGGCAGCACCGCCGCCGGCACGAACGCCGGACTGGGTGAGCGCGGTGTGTGGATCGCCCCCCGGATCACCGGCATCGGCCGGTACCGGAGAGCCGACGACTACGAGGAGCAGCGCTCATGACGCAGGTGGCAGGTCCCCACTCCGAGCACTACCGGGTCCGGGACGAGGAACTGCTGGTGGGGCTTCGCCGTGAACTCCTCGGCCCCGCCCAAGAGGCCGTCCCGGACGATCGGGACGAGGTACTCACACAGGACGCACCGATCGACCGCTACCTGACCGGAGTGCTCTATCCGCGGCCGGCGGACAAGGCCGCGAAGGAACGGAAGGACGAGGACGCGGCCGAGCAGGACGGCCTGGACGCCGCCCCTCTGCTCAACCGGGAAGATGTCGAGGAGTCCGGCACCGCACAGGAGGTGGGCGCTTCAGGCGACAGGCGTCCTGCTTCGATGGGTCTCACCTTCGCGGTCCGCCCGACCATAAGCAGAGTGATCGTGGTCTCTGCACGCGCGGCCGCTTACGTACCCACCGACGCCGATGGCAAGCCCGTCCCGGCTCGCCGCGCCGAGGCCCGTACCACCGCCGACCAGCGGGAGCAGTGGCGGCGCAAGGAACTATCCCTCCCCGACCAGCACATTGACGTGACCCGATCGGATCCGAAGAAGACGATCGAGCTCACCCCGGAGGCCTCGCTGCATGTCAACGTCCGGCCCGTCGATCCCGTCAACAACACGGTCACGGTCACGGTCACACTGATCAATGGGCAGAAAGTCGGCGAGCGGGATCTTCAGGACGCCTTCTCTCTGTTCCAGTGTGGTCTGACGGTCCGGGCCGCCGACGGCTCCTCCGCCTTCGTCGAACGTCCGGCCCCGGCCGCCGCCCATGACCCCGAGATCGCCACGAGTCGGTTGCTGCACCGCCACGCCCCGACGTTCGCGGTCGGTCACGGGTGCGCCGCCGAGTGGGACTGGACCCCCCAGCCGGTCGGTATGACCGAGGCCCAGACGCCCGCCGTCTCCGAGGTACGGAGCCGGTTCGTACCCACCGTGGAGGTGCTGCTCACCGACTCCAACCCGGAGATCGACAGTTCGGCGCTGTCCATGCTCGGGCTGGCCGAGCAGTCCGATGCCGAGGTCCTGGCCGCTCTGGAAGGTCTCGCCACGGGTTACCAGCACTGGATCGACCGCAAGTCGGCCGAAGCCGGCGCTCTGACAGGCGGCCCTCACGAGAAGCCCGCGCGGGAGCAAGTGAAAGCCTGCGGCGAGGCGCTCCTCCGAATCCGTGAGGGGATCGAGCTACTGCGGACCAAGCCCGATCTCATGCGCGCGTTCCGTCTCGCGAACCGCGCCATGGCAGACCAGCGTGCCCGCAGCAAGTGGGTGAAGGACGGCCGCGTCGGAGCCCCCGATCCGGCCGCCGGTCACTGGCGCCCCTTTCAGATCGCGTTCGTGCTGCTCTGCATGGCCGGCATCGACGACCGCGAGCACCACGACCGGCGGGTCTCCGACCTCCTGTGGTTCCCCACCGGCGGTGGCAAGACGGAGGCCTACCTCGGGCTGATCGCCTTCACGTCGTTCCTGCGTCGGATCCGCAAGGGTGCGGACGGTGGCGGTGTCACCGTCCTCATGCGCTACACGCTGCGGTTGCTCACCCTCCAGCAGTTCGAGCGCGCCGCGATCCTGCTCTGCGCCATGGAGCGCATGCGGCGCCAGACGCCCGAGTTGGGTCACGAGGCGTTCTCCGTCGGTATGTGGGTGGGACGTTCGGCCACCCCCAACACGCTGGCGGTGGCCAGCATGAAGCTCCATGAGCTGCAAAGGAATCTCGACAAGCGACTCGCCACCGAGAATCCCGTGCAGCTACACGCCTGCCCCTGGTGCGGGACCCGCCTCGACGCGCGGAACTACGAAGTCGATGAGGTCGCCAAGCGGATGCATGTCCGATGCCCCGGCGCGGACTGCGACTTCACCGACGGCCTGCCCGTCCATCTGATCGATGAGTCGGTGTACGACGCACGGCCTACGCTGGTGATCGCCACCGTCGACAAGTTCGCGTCGATGCCATGGCGCCCGGCGACCTCCGCGCTCTTCAACCGCGACGACGCCCCGGAGGGCGGCACTCCGCCCCCGGAGCTGATCGTTCAGGACGAACTCCACTTGATCTCGGGCCCGCTGGGTACACTCACCGGTCTCTACGAGACCGCCGTGGACGCACTCGCCGACCGGCCCAAGGTGATCGCCTCCACGGCGACCATCCGTCGTGCCGCCGATCAGGGCCGCCACCTCTTCGCCCGTGAAGTGCGGCAGTTCCCGCCCGCCGGTCTGGACGCCCGCGACTCGTGGTTCGCCGTGGAGACCCCACGCGAGGAGAAGGCGAGCCGCCGCTACGTCGGTCTCCTGGCCCCGGGCACCAGCCAGTCCACCCTCCTGATCCGTACGTACGCCACCCTGCTGCACCGGGCCAAGCAGGCGAAGACGGAGGACGAGGTGCGCGACGCGTACTGGAGTCTCGTCGGCTACTTCAACAGCCTCCGGCTGTTGTCCGCGGCGGAACTCCAGGTCCATGACGACGTGGTGGCCTATCTGGAGATGCTCGCCGAGCGCGAGGGAGTGGAAGTTCGCTCGGTCGCCAACTACTCGGAGCTGACGAGTCGTATCGAAGCCAGCGAGATCCCCAGCCGCCTGAAGGGCATCGAGAGGCGGCTGCCCGGCGATGACACCGTGGACGTCCTCCTGGCCACCAACATGATCGCGGTCGGCGTGGACGTGGACCGCCTCGGTCTCATGGCCGTGATGGGCCAGCCGCAGACGACCGCCGAGTACATCCAGGCCACCAGCCGGGTCGGCCGCGCGCACCCCGGTCTGGTCGCGGTCATGTTCAACTCGACCCGGTCCCGGGACCGCTCCCACTACGAGAGCTTCCAGCATTTCCACTCGGCCCTGTACCGCGAGGTCGAGTCCACTTCCGTCACCCCGTTCTCCGCCCGGGCCCGCGACCGGGGCCTGCACGCGGTGATCGTCGCCCTTGCCCGCATCATGATCCCGGCCGCTCGACCCAATGAGGGTGCCGGCCAGGTCGAGTCGTACGAACACGTGCTCCGGGGACGCATCAAGTCGATCCTCCTGGAGCGCGTGGAGGCGGTATCCGCGGAGGAGACCAGCACCGTGTCGCAGGCCTTCGAAGAGTTCGTCGAGTGGTGGTGCGCCGAGGCCGACATCCACAACGGCCTGCTGTTCGAGCCTCAGAGGGGCAGGCGTACCCCTTCGCTCCTGAAGGCGTACGACGACGAATCACAGGACGCCGAGGCATGGCCCACGCTGTGGAGCCTGCGCGACGTGGACGCCGAGACCGCCCTGTTCATGGAGGGAACCCGATGACCCCACCCCCCGCCCGCCGTCAACGGACCGGCGTGTACGGCGCCACACCCGCCCACAACTTTCCGCGGCGTGGTGCGGTCCGCCGCGCCCAGGTGATCACCACGTACGGCGTCGGGTCGCTCATCGCAGTCGACCACGAGTCCTTCATCGTCTCGGGACTCGACGAGGCTGAGCGGAGCTGGAGCCGCGATGAGTCCCCGAGGATCCACGAACGGCGCCTGGCCCGAGTGCTCGACGTCGATTCCTTCCGGCTGCCGCCCGCTTCCGACGACACCAGCAAGGACGGTCTCCGAGTCCGGCGATTCCCCTTGATGCACTCCTGCCCCGAGTGCAACGACCTGCAACGGCACCGTGACTTCAACCCGCCTGCCGGGCGAAGCGTCTGCGGCACGTGCGAGGTCGACCTGGTCCCCTCCCGTTTCGTCGTCGCCTGCGAGGCCGGCCACCTCGGTGAGTTCCCGTACCGGCAGTGGTTGCACCGCTCCACGGACCGTGATGCCGCGAGGGCGGCACAGTGCGGGGGAAAGCTGAAGATGCGCACCTCGGGGCGCACATCCTCGCTCCGCTCCATTCTCGTCTCCTGCACCTGCGGGCAGGTTCCCGAGGTCTCGATGGAAGGTTCCTTCCGCAGGAACGCGCTCAAGGACCTGGGCCTCACGTGTCAAGGAACCCGCCCGTGGCTCGGTGGGTCCGTCCCGACTCGGGGGTGCGGACTCGCCCTGCGGACACTTCAGCGAGGTTCGTCGGCACTGTGGCAGCCGGTGCTGAAGTCGGCTCTCTCCATCCCGCCGTGGAGCGACGGCCGTTCGGATCCGCTCGCCGAACACTGGGCAGCGCTCCGCGAGTACGACGCACCCGAGCAAGTCGAGATCTATCTCAAGGGTGCCTTCAAGGGAAAGTGTCCGATACCGCTGGACGAGGTGATGGCGCTCCTCGACGCGGAGCGTGAGGAGGACCCCGACAGCGAGTCGGCCCCTACCTTCGACCACCGCTACCTCGCGCTGCGCAACAAGGAGTACGAGCGTCTTCGCGCGGGCAACGAAGAGAGCAAGCACTCCCACGACGAGCAGTTCGTCTGTGAGGCCCCGCTGGGCGACCAGAGCGGGCTCGACCCCCTCGGCGTCACCGGCCCGATGCTGGTCAAGAAGCTTCGCGAGGTGCGCGCCCTGAAAGCGTTCACCCGGCTCGTCGATGCCGAGTCCACGACCGACTCCACGGAGATGCCGCTGTCGGAACGTCCCCTGCGTTGGCTCCCGGCCATGGAGGTACGGGGCGAGGGAGTCTTCCTCCGATTGGACGAGGACCGACTCGGTGCCTGGGAGAAAAGCGCGGCGGTGGCAGCCCGGGTCGAGCGGATGCGTACCGCCCACCAGCGGGTGCTCGCACAGCGGGCCGATGACCCGAGCAGGGTCGCATCCTCCCCGGCAACCCCTCGCATGGTGCTCCTGCACACGTTGGCCCACGTCCTCATCAACGAGTGGAGCCTGGAGGCGGGCTACCCGGCCGCGGCCTTGCGCGAGCGCCTGTACGCCGCCGACGACATGGCCGGGGTGCTCGTCTACACGGCGACGAGCGACTCGGCGGGCAGTCTTGGCGGTCTGGTCGCCCAAGGTGAACCGGAGACTCTCGGCCGTACGGTGCGCTCGGCCGTCCGCCGTGCCGAGTGGTGCTCGTCGGACCCGCTCTGCATGGAGACCGAGGCGTCCGGTGCCGGCGGAATCAACGTGGCGGCCTGCCACGCCTGCGTGATGCTGCCGGAGACAAGTTGCGAAAACAACAACATCCTGCTCGACCGCGCCCTCCTCGTCGGCGCTCCCGATGACCCTCGACTCGGGTACTTCGAGGCCGTCTTGGGGTAGTGAGGTCGAGCCATCAGCATTGGCACCGATGGTGACTGTGATTCGACGCATGCCACTCTCCCGGTTTCGGAGCTGGCGAAACTGCCGCAACGGCTCCGAAATTCGGGAGGGCACAAGCCCGGGCATCGATTCACTCACTTCGCCATAGGCTGTTAGCGATGGCCTCGGCCGCAGGCTGCACACTTCTTGGAAGCATCATCGGTAACCTCGACGAGAACCGATGCGGCTCTTGTGCCGGAATCGTGGGCCTCGATCCGAAGGCAAGTGCCGCTCATGGCAGCGGCCGCGTTGCGGGGGCGCCCAGACCACGTGAGTGATCAGTCGGACACGAGTGTGTTTACACTGGTCGAGCCGTCCGCGAGACGACCTCCCTCCCGCAGGCATCAGCGACCTCGGTGACCAGTCACTGGTAACGTGCATCAACTCGACCAGGCCGCGGTGGTTGGGGAAATCATCCCGGAAGAGCAAACCATCATCTCGGGCGGGCAGGCCCTGAGCACGGCCCGACCAGGCCCACAGCGCCGCACTCTTCCGGCTCGCCACCGAGATCCTCGCCGCGCCGCCCCTCTGCATCCACACCGACGGTCGTCGTCCGGCAACCCCTCTCCGCCGCCGAAGTCGGCCGACGAGGCACCCCATTCCACCGGCAAGGAAAAGACGTAGGTGCCCGGGGAACACATCCCCGTGACCATCAACAACATGGGGAACCTAACAGCGTGCCCCTGTGCAATCCCGGCAGGTGCGGCGAGCGCAAGGCCGAGACGGGGAGGGCAACCCGAAAGGCTGCGAAGAGGGCGAAGGATGAGAAGGCGCCCAGGCGACGCACACGCAGCCTGTCCCTGGACAAAAGCAAAAGCCCCCAGGTCACGGCGAGTGAGTCCTGGGGCTTCCACAGAGCCGCCTTCGGGATTCGAACCCGAGACCTACGCATTACGAGTGCGTTGCTCTGGCCAACTGAGCTAAGGCGGCGCCGCTGCCGACACCATGGTGCGATCAGCAG
Source organism: Streptomyces sp. NPDC054887 (assembly GCF_053610585.1). Classification (NCBI taxonomy): domain Bacteria; kingdom Bacillati; phylum Actinomycetota; class Actinomycetes; order Kitasatosporales; family Streptomycetaceae; genus Streptomyces; species Streptomyces sp. NPDC054887. The sequence continues at coordinate 35,123 of NZ_JBSGYQ010000031.1, forward strand.
CGGGCACAAGTCTACACAGTTTCCAGGGGTGCTCCGCACAGCCCACTGCGGCGGGCATCCGCGCAGGTCAGAGGGCTCAGGAGCACTTCTTGCCGTTCTTCGGGGGCGTGCCCTCCAGGAGGTAGGTGTTGATCGCGGTGTCGACGCAGTCGCTGCCCCGGCCGTACGCCGTGTGCCCGTCGCCCTCGTACGTCAGCAGGGTCCCGGAGGCCAGCTGGCCGGCCAGGGACCTCGCCCACTTGTACGGGGTCGCCGGGTCGCGGGTGGTGCCGACCACGACGATCGGGGCGGCGCCCTTCGCCGCGATGCGGTGCGGGGTGCCGGTCGCCTTCGTCGGCCAGTAGCCGCAGTTCAGGGACGCCCAGGCCAGGCCCCTGCCGAAGACCGGGGACGCCTTCTCGAAGATGGGAAGGGCGGCGCGTACGTCGTCGGGGCCGGTGAAGGCCGGGGCGAGGTCCAGGCAGTTCACGGCGGCGTTCGCGTACATGAGGTTCTGGTAGCTGCCGTCGGCGGCGCGCTCGTAGTAGCTGTCGGCCAGCGCGAGCAGGGCCGCGCCGTCGCCGCCCGACGCGCGGGTGAGCGCGGTGCGCAGCTCCGCCCAGGCGGACTCGTCGTACATCGCGGCGATCACGCCGGTCGTCGCGAGGGACTCACCGAGCAGGCGGCTCTGACCGGTGCGTACGGGCTTGGCGTCGAGCTTGTTGAAGAAGCCCTTCAGGCGCTTCCCGGCGTCGGCCGGCGTGCCGGTGCCCAGCGGGCAGTCCTTGCGCCGGACGCAGTCCGCGGCGAACGACCGGAACGCGGTCTCGAAGCCGGCCGTCTGGTCGCGGCTCATGTCGCGGGCGGACAGGGACGGGTCCATCGCGCCGTCGAGCACGAGGCGGCCGACGCGGGCGGGGAAGAGTTCGGCGTACGTCGCGCCCAGGAAGGTGCCGTACGACGCACCGACGTAGTTCAGCTTCCGGTCGCCCAGTACCGCCCGGAGGATGTCCATGTCGCGGGCCGTCTCGACGGTGGAGACGTGTGGCAGGAGCGCGGCCGAACGCTGCTGGCAGCCGGCGGCGAAACTCTTGTACGAGGTGACCAGGGCGCCCGTCTCCCGCTGGTCGTCGGGGGTCTGGTCGACCTGCGTGTACGCGTCCATCTCCTTGCCCGTCAGGCACTCCACGGGCTCGCTGCGGGCCACACCGCGCGGGTCGACGGCCACCATGTCGTACCGCGCGCGGATCGGCGCGGGGTAGCCGATCGCGGCGTACGCCTGGAGGTAGCCGACCGCCGAACCGCCGGGGCCGCCCGGATTGACCAGCAGCGAGCCGAGCCGCTTCCCGGGGCCGGTGGCCTTCTTGCGGGACACGGACAGTTTGATGTCGGCGCGCTCGGGCTCGGAGTAGTCGAGCGGGGCCTTCAGCGTGGCGCACTGGAAGCCGGAGACGCCGCACTCGCGCCAGGCCGGCTTCTGCGTGTAGTACGCCTTCAGGGCCGCCGGGACCGCCGCCGGCGGCGCGGACGCCGAGGCACTCGGGGACGAGCCCCCCGACGAGCAGCCGGAGATGAGCAACCCGGCCGTCGCGAGGGCTGTGGCAGAGATCCGGATCAGATGCCTGGTGTCCATCCTCGGAGCGTAGTGCGGCGATGACGCATTGTGCGCCCAGCGGCTCATACGAGTGATCCGGTCAACCGGGACGGGCCCTGGCGGCGTACCCGAGCGGGCGCGCGGAGGCCGGGCCGAGCGGACGCGCGGAGGTCACACCGAGCGGACGCGCGGAGGTCGCACCGAGCGGACGCGCTGAGGTCGGGCGGGCCGACCGGCCTGGTCAGCCGGCGCGCAGGGCCACCGTCATGGCCTCCACCGCGAGCAGCGGCGCCACGTTGCGGTCCAGGGCCTGACGGCAGGCGATGATCGCCTCTATCCGGCGCAGCGTGCGCTCGGGCGTCGAGCTCTGCGCCACGCGGTCCAGGGAGTCCCGTGCGTCCTCGTTGGCCAGGGCGACCCGGGAGCCGAGCTGGAGCGCGAGAACGTCGCGGTAGAACCCGGTGAGGTCGCTGAGCGCGAGGTCGAGGCTGTCGCGCTGCGTACGGGTCGAGCGGCGCTTCTGGCGGTCGGCCAGCTCCTTCATCGCGCCCGCCGTGCCGCGCGGCATGCGGCCGCCCGACACCGCGCCGAGCGCCGCCTTCAGGTCGTCCGTCTCCTTGACGTCCATCTCCTCGGCGACCTCCTTGGCGTCCTCGCCGGCCGCGTCGACCAGCTCCTGCGCCGCCTTGAGGCAGCCGCCGATGTCGGCGACGCGCAGCGGAACCTTGAGGACGACGGCGCGCCTCGCCCGCGCGCGCTCGTCGGTGGCCAGCCTGCGGGCGCGCCCGATGTGGCCCTGGGTGGCGCGGGCGGCGGTCGCGGCGGTCGCGGGATCGATGCCGTCACGCCGTACGAGCACGTCCGCGACGGCGTCGACGGACGGCGTGCTGAGGGTGAGGTGACGGCAGCGGGACCGGATGGTCGGAAGCACGTCCTCCAGGGACGGCGCGCAGAGCAGCCACACCGTACGGGGAGCGGGCTCCTCGATGGCCTTCAGCAGCACGTTCCCGGCGCCTTCGGTGAGCCGGTCGGCGTCCTCCAGGACGATGACCTGCCACCGGCCGCCCGCGGGCGACAGCTGGGCCCGCCTGACGAGCTCGCGGGTGTCCTTCACGCCGATGGACAGCTGGTCGGTGCGGACGATCTCCACGTCGGCGTGGGTGCCGACCAGCGTCGTGTGGCATCCGTCGCAGAACCCGCAGCCCGGCTCCCCGCCCAGCGCGCGGTCCGGACTGACACATTGGAGAGCCGCGGCGAACGCGCGGGCGGCGGTGGACCGCCCGGAACCCGGCGGGCCCGTGAACAGCCAGGCGTGCGTCATCCTGGACGCGGCGGGGGCGAGGGTGCTCCCGGACCGGTCCGCGACAGCGGTGACGAGGCCGTCGGCGTCCCGCGCGGCGGCGGCCAACTGCGCCTGAACCCGCCCCTGCCCGACCAGGTCGTCCCATACGGCCATGGTGCTACCGCCTCCGCCGCGCCCTCGCGCTGCTGCCTACGTGCTCACTGATTCGATCCGACGACCACCATTGTGGTCGACCCCACTGACACTCCACGCCCGCCGGGCGCCCGACGGCCCACATGTGCGGGCCGCATCGCGGGTGCGGGGTGTCGGCAGCGGGAGGGGTGGCACCGCGCCGAGCCGGGCAGGCCCGGCTCGGCCCGACCGCCTACCGGCGGCCGCCCCGCCCCCGACGGCCACCGTCGTCCTCGTCCGCGTCCCGGCCGCCCAGCAGCTCGTCCGCCAGCGACGGCAGATCGTCGAGCGGCGTCTCCTCGGCCCAGTCGGAGCGCCGACGCGCCGCGCGCGCGTTCTGGCCCGAGGTCGGATGCGCCGCTTCCGGATCCAGCCACGGCATTTCCCGCGTGCGGTCGTTGCCGTCACCCGCGTCGTCGGAGGTTGCCCCGCGCTCGTCGCGGAAGAAGCCCGGGGGCACCCGGTCCGACGGCTCGTCCCGTACGGACGGCAGTACTGCGGTCTCCTCGGCCGGCGAAGCGTCCCGTACGGGCGGCACGGAACCGGCGTCCCGCACCGGCGGCAGCACCGCCGTCTCCTCGGCAGGCGCGACATCCCGCACGGGCGGCACCGGACCCGCGTCCCTCACCGGCGGCAGCACCGCCGTCTCCTCGGCAGGCGCGACGTCCCGCACGGGCGGCACCGGACCCGCGTCCCGCACCGGCCGCAGCACCGCCGTGTCGTCCGTCGCGTACTCCGGGGACGACCCACCCGGTTCGTCCTTGCGCATGTCGACGCGCGGCCTCTCCACCGTCTGCGTCACCTCGTCCGGGCGCACGACCGGCGTGGGCACGGTCAGCTCGACGTCGGACGGCTCGGACCCCGCCGACGCGGAAGGAGACGGCGACGCGGAAGGGGACGGTGAGGCAGAGGGGGAAGCGGCCGGGGACGCGGACGCCGAAGGCGACTGGGCGGGCGACTCCGGCGCCGCCGGCCGCGCCGCGCGCTCCGCCGCAGCAGCAGCCGCGGAAGCCGCCGCCGCCGACTCCGCGAGCCGACGCGCCTCCTCGGCCCGCAGCAGTGCCTCCTCCGCCCTGCGCTGCTTCTCGCGGCGGCGTTCCTCCGCCTCCGCGCGCAGGCGGGCCTCCTCGGCGGCCTGCCGGCGCAGCCGTTCCTGCTCGGCGGCGCGCGCCTTCTCCTCGGCCTCGCGGCGCAGCCGCTCCTCCTCGGCCAGTCGGCGGGCCTCCTCGGCCCGGCGCCGGGCCTCCTCCGCCTGCAGTTCGGCCTCGCGCTGCCGCGCCTCCTCGATCTCGCGGCGCTTGCGCTCCTCCTCCTCGGCCCGGAGCTTCGCGAGCTGTTCCTGCCGCTCGCGCTCCAGTCGTTCCTCCTCCGCCTTGCGCGCCGCTTCCTCCTCGGCCTTGCGCCGCGCCTCCTCCTCGGCGGCCTTCCGCGCCTCCTCCCGCGCCTTCACCTCGGCTTCGGAGAGGGGCAGCATCCGGTCCAGCCGGTGGCGTACGACCGTGGTGACCGCCTCCGGGTCCTGCCCGGCGTCGACGACCAGGTAGCGCCCGGGATCGGCTGCGGCCAGCGTCAGGAAACCGTGCCGCACGCGCGCGTGGAACTCCGGCGGCTCCGACTCCAGCCGGTCCGGAGCCTCCGTGAACCGTTCGCGCGCGGTCTCCGGCGACACGTCGAGCAGCACCGTCAGATGCGGTACGAGCCCGTCCGTGGCCCACCGCGAGATGCGGGCGATCTCGGTCGGCGAGAGGTCGCGGCCCGCTCCCTGGTACGCCACGGAGGAGTCGACGTACCGGTCCGTGATCACGACGGCGCCGCGCTCCAGCGCCGGGCGCACGACGGAGTCGACGTGCTCCGCGCGGTCGGCGGCGTACAGCAGCGCCTCCGCGCGGTTCGACAGACCCGCGCTCGACACGTCCAGCAGGATGGAACGCAGGCGCTTGCCGATCGGCGTGGCGCCCGGCTCGCGCGTCACGACGACCTCGTGGCCCTTGTTGCGGATCCACTCGGCGAGCGCCTCGACCTGCGTGGACTTGCCCGCCCCGTCGCCGCCCTCCATCGCGATGAAGAACCCGGTGGCGGCGGGCGCCTGGTCGGGCTCGCCGCCCCGCAGGGCCTCGCGCAGGTCGCGTCGCAGCGGTACGCCCTGGCGGTCGTCGGCCTTGGCGAGTACGAGCGCGGCCACCGGCAGCAGCAGCGCGCCGACGAGCATCAGCGTGAAGGCGGCGCCGCCGTGGGCGAAGACGAAGCTGCCGTTGGCCAGCCGGTGCGGGCCGATCGCGGCGGCGAGCAGCGGGGCCACGACCGCGCCGAGCGCGATGCTGACCCGCGCGACGGCCTGGAGGTGCTCGGTGGTGCGCGCCCGCCGGAAGTCCTCGGTCTCCTGGTCGAGCAGCGTGTGACCGGTGTTCGCGGCCACACCGGCGCAGAAGCCGGCGAACAGCGTGATCATGAGTACGGTCGCCGTGTCGGGCACCAGGCCCATGGCGAGCAGCGCGACGCCCGTGACGGCGATCGCGAGCGCCAGCAGGCGGCGGCGCGACAGCGTCGGCAGCACCTTGCGCGCCGAGCGGATGCCCAGCACGGTGCCGCCGGTCAGGCCCAGGAAGAGCAGGGCGAAGGTGACGGGGCCGCCGCCGAGGTCCTTGGCGTGCAGCACGGCGACGGCCGCCGCGGCGGCGATGGCCCCGGCGACGGAGGCGCAGGCCAGGACGATGAGGCGGATCGCGCCCGTACGCCCCTTGTCGACGCCCGTGCCGGTCTTGGGCCGGCGCAGGCCCTCCAGCGGGGAGCGCGCGCGGGGCGTCTGCGCGTCGGGCAGCTCCAGGAAGTACAGCGTGGACACGGAGGCGGCGAAGAGGCCGGCGGCGACGTACGACCCGAGGGCCGCCTGGTGCTGCGTGAACCAGGGGATGCCGGCTCCGAGCAGGTTGCCGACCAGCGTCGCCGACAGCAGTACCGCCGCGGCCGCGGGAAGCGCGACGAAGCTCGTACGCAGCGACAGCCGGCGCAACGCGTCCAGGTGGTCCGGCAGCGGGCGCACCGTCGCGCCCTCCGGCGGCGGCGCGGGCAGCAGCGCGGGAGCGGCGCCCTCCTTGGCGACCGTCCAGAACCGTTCGGCGACGCCTGCGACGAAGACCGTGCTCAGGAGTACGGCCTGGGCCTGGTCGGGGGTCCAGTCGATCCACAGCGGGGCGACGACGAGGAGGGCGAGCCGCAGCCCGTCCGCGCCGATCATCGTCCAGCGGCGGTCGAGGGGCCCCGACGGCCCGGTAAGCGTGGAGACGGGGCCCAGAAGCAGGGCTCCGAAGAGGAAGGTGGCGAGGATCCGCGCCCCGAACACCGCGGCGACCGCGAACGCCGCACCGCGATAACCGCCGCCGAACGACCCCTGTGAGATCGCCGCCTGAAGCGACAGCAACAGCAGCACGAGAAGGGCGAGGGCGTCGCCGGTATGGCCGACGAGCTGTGCGCTCCACAACCGCCTGAGCGGCGGAAGGCGCAGCAGGGCGCGTACGGCTCGCTCGCGTGAGTCTGCGGCTAGTGCGTCGGAGCTGGGGCTCACGACCGTTGGCTGCTCGGCTCGCGTCATCCGCCCAGCCTATCCGGAGCCCGGCACTCACCGGAGGCCCGCCCGAACAAACGTGTGCTCACGGACCATACGGGCGTCCCGACAGGAAAGCCCTGACCATACGGGCGTCCGCACAGGTAAGCCCCCGGCGCCGGGAGGCACCGGGGGCCGCGCGTTCCTGCCGTCGCCTACTCCTCGGAAGCCGGCGCCGCGGCCTTGGCAGCCGTCGCCTTCTTCGCCGGAGCCTTCTTGGCGGCGGTCTTCTTGGCGGCGGTGGTCTTCGCCGCCGTCGTCTTGGCCGTCGCCGTCTTGGCAGCCGTCTTCTTCGCCGCGGCGGTCTTGGCCGTGGTCGTCTTCTTGGCGGCGGTCTTCTTCGCCGTGGCCTTCTTGGCCGGAGCCTTCTTGGCCGTCTTCTTCTTCACCGGGCCCTTGGCGCGCTTCTCCGCGAGGAGCTCATAACCCCGCTCCGGGGTGATGTCCTCCACGCTGTCGTCGGTCCGCAGGGTCGCGTTCGTCTCGCCGTCCGTGACGTACGCGCCGAAGCGCCCGTCCTTGACGACCACCGGACGTTCGCTGACCGGGTCGGTGCCGAGCTCCTTGAGCGGCGGCTTGGCGGCCGCCCGGCCCCGCTGCTTGGGCTGGGCGTAGATCGCCAGCGCCTCGTCGAGCGTGATCGAGAAGAGCTGGTCCTCGGTCTCCAGGGAGCGCGAGTCCGTGCCCTTCTTGAGGTACGGGCCGTACCGGCCGTTCTGCGCGGTGATCTCGACGCCCTCGGCGTCCGTGCCGACGACGCGCGGCAGCGACATCAGCCGGAGCGCGTCCTCCAGCGTCACCGTGTCCAGGGCCATCGACTTGAAGAGCGAGGCCGTGCGCGGCTTGACCGCGTTCTTGCCGGTCTTGGGAGTGCCCTCGGGAAGGATCTCCGTGACGTACGGGCCGTACCGGCCGTCCTTCGCGACGATCTGGCGGCCCGTCTCCGGGTCCGTGCCCAGCTCGAAGTCGCCGCTCGGCTTGGCCAGCAGCTCCTCGGCGTACTCGACGGTCAGCTCGTCCGGCGCCATGTCCTCCGGCACGTCGGCGCGCTGGTGGTTCTCGTCGTCCTTCTCGCCGCGCTCGATGTACGGGCCGTAGCGGCCCACCCGCAGCACGATGCCGTCGCCGACCGGGAAGGAGGAGATCTCCCGGGCGTCGATCGCGCCGAGGTCGGTGACGAGCTCCTTGAGGCCGCCGAGGTGGTCGCCGTCGCCGTTGCCGGCGTCCGCCGCGCCACCCGGTGCGACACCGGCGGCGGCGTCGCCCTCGCCGAAGTAGAAGCGCCGCAGCCACGGCACGGCCTGGGCCTCACCGCGCGCGATGCGGTCGAGGTCGTCCTCCATCTTCGCCGTGAAGTCGTAGTCGACGAGACGGCCGAAGTGCTTCTCCAGCAGGTTGACCACGGCGAAGCTCAGGAAGGACGGCACGAGCGCCGTGCCCTTCTTGAAGACGTAGCCGCGGTCGAGGATGGTGCCGATGATCGAGGCGTACGTCGACGGGCGGCCGATCTCGCGCTCTTCGAGCTCCTTGACCAGCGACGCCTCGGTGTAACGGGCCGGCGGCTTGGTGGCGTGCCCGTCGACCGAGATCTCCTCGGAGCGCAGCGCGTCGCCCTCGGCGACCTGCGGGAGCCTGCGCTCGCGGTCGTCGAGCTCGGCGTTCGGGTCGTCGGCGCCTTCGACGTACGCCTTCATGAAGCCGTGGAAGGTGATCGTCTTCCCGGAGGCGGAGAACTCGGCGTCCCGGCCGTCGCTCGCCCGGCCCCCGATCTTCACCGTCACGCTGTTTCCGACGGCGTCCTTCATCTGGGAGGCGACGGTGCGCTTCCAGATCAGCTCGTACAGGCGGAACTGGTCGCCGCTGAGGCCCGTCTCGGCGGGCGTGCGGAAGCGGTCGCCCGAGGGGCGGATGGCCTCGTGCGCCTCCTGCGCGTTCTTGACCTTGCCGGCGTACGTGCGGGGCTTGTCCGGCAGGTACTCGGCGCCGTACAGCTGCGTCACCTGGGCGCGGGCAGCCTGGACCGCGGTGTCGGACAGCGTGGTGGAGTCCGTACGCATGTAGGTGATGAAGCCGTTCTCGTACAGCTTCTGCGCGACCTGCATCGTGGCCTTGGCGCCGAAGCCCAGCTTGCGCGAGGCCTCCTGCTGCAGGGTCGTCGTACGGAACGGGGCGTACGGCGAGCGGCGGTACGGCTTCGACTCGACCGAGCGGACGGCGAACGGCGAGTCGGCGAGGGCGTCGGCCAGGGCGCGGGCGTTGGCCTCGTCGAGGTGAAGGACGTCACTCTTGAGTTGTCCCACGGAGTTGAAATCGCGGCCCTGGGCGATACGCCGGCCGTCGACCGTCGTCAGGCGGGCGACCAGAGAGGACGGGTCGGAGGCGTCACCGGTGCGTCCCGTGGAGAACGTGCCGGTCAGGTCCCAGTACTCAGCGGAACGAAAAGCGATGCGCTCGCGTTCCCGGGCGACGACGAGACGTGTGGCGACGGACTGGACACGGCCGGCGGAGAGCCGGGGCATGACCTTCTTCCACAGGACCGGCGAGACCTCGTAGCCGTAGAGGCGGTCGAGGATGCGGCGGGTCTCCTGGGCGTCGACCATGGGCTTGTTCAGGTCGCGCGGGTTGGACACGGCGGCCCGGATCGCGTCCTTGGTGATCTCGTGGAAGACCATCCGGTGGACCGGGACCTTGGGCTTCAGGACCTCCTGGAGGTGCCACGCGATGGCTTCGCCCTCGCGGTCCTCATCGGTGGCGAGGAAGAGTTCGTCGGACTCCGCGAGGAGTTCCTTGAGCTTCCTGACCTGCGCCTTCTTGTCGGCGTTGACGACATAGACGGGCTGGAAGTCGTTCTCCACGTCGACGCCGAGGCGTCGCACCTCACCCGTGTACTTGTCCGGCACCTCGGCGGCGCCGTTCGGGAGGTCGCGGATGTGCCCGACGCTCGCCTCGACGACATAACCAGGGCCGAGGTAGCCCTTGATCGTCTTCGCCTTGGCGGGCGACTCGACGATGACGAGTCGGCGGCCGCCGTGTGCGGTCTCGCTGGTCGGGGACAACTTGGCTCTTCTCTCCGGTCGACACTCAGTGGTCCGTACGTGACGCTGCGGAGTGTGACGGTACAACCCGTCCCCGTGTCAAACGGCAAAAGCCCGCAACGGCCACTCGAACGGTAACCCGACTCCCGGCATTCCTGCCGCCCGGACCGCCCGACCGCCCCTGCGGGACCTCTCTGAAGACCTCGTGGAGATGCCGTGTGGATCTCTTCCGATCAGATCCGGCCGAAACACCACACTCCGAGAACGACGAAGGCCGCGCCGAACGCGGTGGCCAGCGCGAAGGAGGTCACGGGGCTCGTCCCGTGCGCCACCGGCGCGCGACGCAGAGTGCGCGCCCCTGTCCACCACAGCAGGGCGGCTCCGAACACCGTGAACGCCGCTCCGGCGAAAAACGCTGGCCCGCTCTCCATCCCCGTACCCCTCACCCTCGCCCCGCCCCCACCGGCTCTTCCGGACCGTGAGGCTGGCACCCCCGGGACACCACCCGGCGACCGGAACACGAACCGGCGGTGAACGACGCGTGGGCGGCTGGGGAGGGCGCGGGCGGCCGGTTCGCGGCGGAGGGCGGCCGCGGGGCTCCAGGAGGTGCCGGCCGGCGACCCCGGGCCCGCTCGTTTCGGGCCGGGGCAGGGCAGGCCTGGCAGGCCGGAACCCGGGGCGGCCCGTCAGCGGGAGCGGGCCCGCGCGGTCCGGACCACCGCTCAGTCCAGGGGCTCCAGGAAGCCCTGCTCGACCAGCAGCCGGATCGACTCCGGCGTCCGGTCCCGCAGCAGCACCGGGTCCTCCCCCAGGAGTTGCGCGATGGCGTCCAGGATGCGGCCCGCGCTGAGCGATCCGTCGGACACTCCGGCGAACCCGGCGCCGACCGTGTCGACCTTCGTCGCCCGCCGCATGCCGCGGTTCTGGCGCAGCACCACGTACTCCGGGTCCTCCGCGCCCGGCAGGCCGATCTGCTCCTGCACGACCTCGTCCGCGAGCTTGAAGTGACCGGCGAGCAGGGCCGCGTCGTCGTGCGCCCGCAGATAGTCCTGGCGCGCGAAGTGGGCCCGTACGACCGGGCCGAGCGGCTGTTCGACCGGGTGCGGCCACTCCTCGACGGTGATCGAGGGGTCCTCGGCGCCGGACTTGCGCAGCGTGATCCAGCCGAAGCCGACGCCCTTGGTCTTACGGGCCTCGAACTCGTCCAGCCAGGCGTCGTAGCGCGCGGCGTACTCGGCGGGGTCGGTGCGGTGGTCGCCGCTGTCGCGCAGCCACAGTTCGGCGTACTGCGTGACGTCCTGCACCTCGCGCTGCACGATCCAGGCGTCGCAGCCGCGCGGCACCCAGGAGCGCAGCCGCTCCTGCCACTCCTCGCCCTCGACGTGCTGCCAGTTGGCGAGGAACTGCGCGTACCCCCCGTCGTTCAGACGCTCCCCCGCTCCCTGAACGAGCGTGCGGCACAGATCGTCCCCGCCCATCCCGCCGTCGCGGTACGTCAGGCGGGCACCTGGCGAGATGACGAACGGCGGATTGGACACGATCAGGTCGTACGTGTCCTCGCCGACGGGCTCGTACAGCGAACCCTCACGCAGGTCCGCCTCCGGCGCCCCGGAGAGCCCGAGCGTGAGACGGGTGAAGTGCAGGGCGCGCGGGTTGAGGTCGGTGGCGGTGACGTGCACGGCGTGCTGCGCCGCGTGCAACGCCTGGATGCCGGACCCGGTGCCGAGGTCGAGGGCCCTGGAGACGGGCGTACGGACGGTGATCCCGGCGAGCGTGGTGGACGCGCCGCCGACTCCGAGGACGACACCCTCGTCGCGGGTGCCCGCACCGCCGGCGCCGCCGACCGCGCGGCCGAGGTCGGAGACGATGTACCAGTCCTGCCCCTCCTCACCGCCGTACGGGCGCACGTCGACGGTGGCCCGCACGCCCCCCGGTACGCCCTCGCCGCCGTCCGCCCCCTCCCGCACCAGCCAGCCGTCGGCCAGGCACTGTTCCAGGGGCAGCACGGCGCCCGCGCGGTCGGCGGGCACGGCCTGCTGGAGCAGGAAGAGCCGTACGAGCGTTTCGAGCGGGCCGCCGCCCCGGGTGGCCCGCAGGGCGGGCACGGTCTCGCTGCGGGCGAGCGCGGCGTACGCGGGCGCGCCGAGCAGCTCCAGCAGCCCGTCGGCGGTGAAGTCGGCGGCGAGGAGAGCGTCGCGCAGTCGGGCTGAGCTTTCGGGCGCGGGGAGGCTCGCGGGGAGGCTGGTCGTACTCACCCGGCCATTGTCGCCGCTCCCACTGACAAAAGCCGCGCGGCCCGGCCCCTCTTCGGGGTTCCGGACCGCGCGGCGGGGCCGTTCGCGCCATAACGGGGCCGCGTGCGCGGCGACATGGCCCGCGGCCGGTTCTACGCCTTCGCGTCGGGCGAGGCGGAGGTCGCGCCGGGCTTCTGGCACCCGGGCTGCTTGGCCATCGCCTTGCCGACCTCGCCGGACTGGAGCTTCTGGAGGGCCTGGTCGCCACTCCTGCTGATCTTGCTCAACTCGTCGGCGACACCCTTCAAACCGTCGGCGAACTTCGCCTGGTCCTTGGTGTCGAGCCCGTCGACCTGCTTCTTGAGGCCCGCGTACGCCGCCGAGGAGTCGTTGAGCTCCTTGACCGCTTCCTTCTGGGTGGTTTCCCCGCCCTCGACGGGCGGGGCGCCCGCCTTGTCCACGGCCGTCCCCATGGCCTTGTAGGCGTCGGAGATCTGCTGGAAGGCGCGGGAGTCCGTCTCCTGGACGTCGGCGGGCTTGCTGTTGTCCGCGGTCTGCCGCTGGATGGAGGTGTTGGCGTCCGAGATCTTCTTCAACTGGGGCTGCACCTGGTCGCAGACCGTCTTCGCCCAGTCGTTGACCTTGTCGTCGCTGTCGTCGCTGCTGCAACCGGACAGCGCCATTGCCAGTACCGCACCGCCGGACAGTGCGGCCGCAAACTTCTTGTTCACCGGATTGGTCCCTTCCAAGGCTCTCGGCCCCGGAACATACACGCCAAGTGGGCGACATCAGCATGTCATACGTCCGGTTCATGGGCTTTTGTAGCCATTTGAACCAAGGGAGAGACACCTCACGACACACCGCGAAAAACAGCGCCCGACGGGCGGACACCACGTCAGCACGCGGCGTCCGCCCGCCCTCTGAGACGGTGTTACGAGTACTACGACACGACCTTCGACGGCGCCACCGGACGGGCCGGCTCCGCTCACCCGTCCGGCGGTGCCCGCGTCAGGCCACGGCGATCCCGCGCCGCTTGGAGACGTACACCGCGCCGACGATGACGCCGATGGCGAGCGCCGCCACGACCGCACGCACTCCGGCGTTGGCGTCGCCGCCGTAACTGAACTGCACCACCGCGGGGGCGATGAGCAGCGCCACCAGGTTCATCACCTTCAGCAACGGGTTGATGGCGGGGCCCGCGGTGTCCTTGAACGGGTCGCCGACCGTGTCACCGATGACGGTCGCGGCGTGGGCCTCACTGCCCTTGCCGCCGTGATGACCGTCCTCGACGAGCTTCTTGGCGTTGTCCCAGGCGCCGCCGGAGTTGGCGAGGAAGACGGCCATCAGCGTGCCGGTGCCGATGGCTCCCGCGAGGAACGCGCCGAGCGCGCCCACGCCGAGCGAGAAGCCGACCGCGATCGGCGTCAGCACGGCGAGCAGGCCCGGTGTGGTCAGCTCGCGGAGCGCGTCCTTGGTGCAGATGTCGACCACCCGGCCGTACTCCGGCTTCTCCGTGTAGTCCATGATCCCCGGATGCTCGCGGAACTGCCGCCGCACCTCGAAGACCACCGCGCCGGCCGACCTGGACACCGCGTTGATCGCCAGCCCCGAGAAGAGGAAGACGACCGCGGCGCCGAGCATCAGGCCGACGAGGTTGTTGGGCTGCGAGATGTCCATCTGCAGGCCCAGCTCGCCCACCTTCGCCCCGACGTCGTCGCGCGCCGTCGCGATGGCGTCCTTGTACGAGCCGAAGAGCGCCGCCGCCGCGAGGACCGCGGTGGCGATGGCGATGCCCTTGGTGATGGCCTTGGTGGTGTTCCCGACGGCGTCCAGGTCGGTGAGGACCTGGGCTCCCGCGCCCTCGACGTCGCCCGACATCTCGGCGATGCCCTGGGCGTTGTCGGAGACGGGGCCGAAGGTGTCCATCGCGACGATGACGCCGACGGTGGTGAGCAGGCCGGTGCCGGCCAGGGCGACCGCGAAGAGGGCGAGAATGACCGACGTGCCGCCGAGCAGGAACGCCCCGTACACCCCCAGTGCGATGAGCAGCGCCGTGTAGACGGCGGACTCCAGGCCGATGGCGATGCCGGCCAGCACGACGGTGGCGGGGCCGGTGAGCGAGGACTTGCCGATGTCCCTGACGGGGCGCCGGGTCGTCTCGGTGAAGTAGCCGGTCAGCTGCTGGATCAGCGCCGCCAGCACGATGCCGATGGCGACGGCGACGAGCGCCAGCACCCTCGGGTCGCCGTCGTGCCCCTGGACGACCGTGTCGGTCACGCCGTCCAGATCGGCGTAGGAGGACGGCAGATAGGTGAACACGGCCACCGCGACCAGGACGAGGGACACCGCGGCGGAGATGAAGAAACCGCGGTTGATGGCGGTCATTCCGCTGCGGTCGGCGCGCCGCGGGGCAACCGCGAAAATGCCGATCATCGCGGTGACCACGCCGATCGCCGGAACGATCAGCGGAAAGGCCAGTCCGGCGTCCCCGAAGGCGGCCTTGCCGAGGATGAGTGCCGCGACGAGCGTCACGGCGTACGACTCGAAGAGGTCGGCCGCCATGCCCGCGCAGTCGCCGACGTTGTCGCCCACGTTGTCGGCGATGGTCGCGGCGTTGCGCGGATCGTCCTCCGGGATGCCCTTCTCGACCTTGCCGACCAGGTCGGCGCCCACGTCGGCGGCCTTCGTGAAGATGCCGCCGCCCACGCGCATGAACATCGCGATGAGCGCGGCGCCGAGTCCGAAGCCTTCCAGCACCTTGGGCGCGTCGGCCGCGTAGACGAGCACGACGCAGGCGGCGCCGAGCAGGCCGAGACCCACGGTGAACATGCCGACCACGCCCCCCGTACGGAAAGCGATCTTCATCGCTTTGTGCGAGACGGCCGTCAGATCCTTTTCCGGCTCCCCCTCGGCCGGAGTCGCCTCACGCGCGGCGGCCGCCACGCGCACATTGCTGCGTACGGCCAGCCGCATCCCCATGTAACCCGTCGCCGCCGAGAAAAGAGCGCCGACGAGGAAGAACGCGGAACGTCCGATGCGCTGCGACCAGTCGTCCGCCGGAAGCAGCATGAGCAGGAAGAACACCACGACGGCGAATACGCCGAGGGTGCGCAACTGGCGGGCCAGATAGGCATTCGCGCCTTCCTGCACCGCCGCAGCGATCTCTTTCATCTTTTCGGTGCCTTCGCCGGCCGCCAGTACCTGACGTACCAGCAGCTGGGCGACGACCAGTGCCGCCAGTGCCACTACGGCGACGACGATCACGATGATCCGGTTCCCGTCGGTGAGTACCGCTGCCGCGAGAGTAGAGGGGTGATCCAGCTGATCCGATGTGAAGAGCCCCGCCATTCGTCCTCCTTGACGCTCAGAGCTCAAGATGTGGACGGATTGTAGGGAGCGGAACCTGATCAAAACAGAGCGCCGCGAACCCGATTGGCCTTCGCTTGCCGCCCAGCGAATGATCGTATTGCCGCAATCCCTTCGAACGCCGTAACGGGGCCAACGCATTCATGATTTCGCGACGATCTCCCGAAAGAGATCCAAGAAATACGAAAGACCCTGCTCAGCAGGGTCTCACGTAAAAGATCTGTCCGCCCGGAACCGGCGGGAGATCAAGGAGAAACGGCCGCCGGTGTTGTCGGCCAGCTCATGCGGATGGTCCCACCCGCCACGCCGGTGACGACTTCGACATCGTCGACGAGGCCGCTGATGACCGCGAGCCCCATCTCGTCCTCACCGTCCGCGTCGGCGTCCGCGTCGGACGCGGGAACGGCGCCGGGCCCCGTGGTGCTGCGCACCCCGGGGACCGATCCGGCCGCGCCGCCGCCCGAACCGGGCACCTCGTCGCCGACCTCGATGGAGAACGACTTCTCCTCCTCGGTCAGCGCGACCCGGACCGGAGCCGCGATGCCGTTGCTGCGGTGGAGTCCCACCGCACGGGTGCACGCTTCGCCGACCGCGAGTCGGACCTCGTCCAGCACCGCCTCGTCCACCCCGGCTCGGCGCGCCACGGCGGCCGCCACCAGGCGGGCCGTCCTGACGTGCTCGGGCTGGGCGCTGAATCGAAGTTCAACGGTGGCCATCTGCGGTCCCCCTCGGACGTACGGGCGTGCTTCTCAGGGGCCCGGGCTTTCGGCCCGGTGCCCCTGTTCCTGCTTCCGGTCTCGCCGGAAGCCGTCAGTCGGTGGCGTTGACGGCTTCGTCGACCGAGGTGTGAATGGGGAACACCTTGGTCAGCCCGGTGATCCGGAAGATCTTGAGAATGCGCTCCTGGTTGCAGACCAGTCGCAGCGAGCCCTCATGGGCCCGGACGCGCTTGAGTCCGCCCACGAGCACGCCGAGTCCGGTGGAGTCGAGGAAGTCCACGCCTTCCATGTCGACGACCAGGTGGTAACTGCCGTCGTTCACCAACTCGACCAACTGCTCGCGCAGCTTCGGCGCGGTATACACATCAATCTCGCCACCGACCTCGACGACCGTACGGTCGCCACCAGGTCCAGACACGTTGCGAGTCGACAGGGACAGGTCCACGGATCCTCCAGCACCTTGCTATCGAGCGGCCGCCCCCCTGAGGTCTCCCCGGCGGAGCCAGAGGACGGAACGCCAGCCGCGATGGCATTCAATCACTTACCTGCAGGCATGCACGATGCCTTGGAACCATTGTCCGTCACGCCAGTGACACACTCGGTGCCGATGGCCAAGAATCACCGTCCCAGCAGACCAGGGGAGAACACGGGCGCGCGCCCCGCTCCCCGCACGGTCCTCGACCGGCTCACGGCAGGCGAGAGCCGGTCCTCGCGCATCACTCATACGGAGCACTTGCCCCCGCGTGCGGGGTCTCATGCAGTGTGGCCCGACCGCATCCGCCCGGAAGTGATCGCAGCGATCCGGGCCGCCGGGATCGAGCACCCCTGGACCCACCAGGCACAGGCCGCCGAGCACGCCCTGGACGGGGAGTCCGTCGTCATCGCCACCGGCACCGCGTCCGGGAAGTCGCTCGCCTACCTGGCGCCCGTGCTGACCACCCTCCTGGACGGTTCCGAGGCCGCGAACGGGCGCGGCGCGACGGCCCTGTACCTGGCCCCCACCAAGGCGCTCGCGGCCGACCAGCGCCGCGCGGTGAAGGCCCTGGCGGCGCCGCTGGGCAACGCCGTCAGGCCGGCGGTGTACGACGGCGACACGCCGGTCGAGGAACGCGAATGGGTACGTCAGTACGCCAACTACGTGCTCACCAACCCGGACATGCTCCACCTCGGCATGCTGCCCTCCCACCCCCGGTGGGCCTCCTTCCTGCGCGCCCTGCGCTACGTGGTCATCGACGAGTGCCACACCTACCGCGGCGTCTTCGGCTCCCACGTCGCCCAGGTGATCCGCCGCCTTCGCCGCCTGTGCGCGCGCTACGGGGCGGATCCCGTCTTCCTGCTCGCCTCCGCCACCTCGGCGGACCCCGCCGTGTCCGCGGGCCGGCTGACCGGCGTTCCCGTCCGTCAGGTCGCGGACGACGCCTCCCCGCGCGGGGAACTGGTGTTCGCCCTCTGGGAGCCACCTCTGACCGAACTGCAGGGCGAGAAGGGGGCGCCCGTACGACGGACGGCCACGGCGGAGACGGCGGACCTCCTCACCGACCTGACCGTGCAGGGGGTCCGCTCGGTCGCCTTCGTCCGCTCCCGGCGCGGCGCGGAGCTGATCGCCCTCATCGCCCAGGAACGACTGGCCGCCGTCGACCGTTCGCTGCCGGCCCGGGTCGCCGCCTATCGCGGCGGATACCTCCCGGAGGAACGCCGGGCCCTGGAGCGCGCCCTGCACTCCGGCGAGCTCCTCGGCCTCGCCGCGACGACCGCGCTCGAACTCGGCGTCGACGTGTCGGGGCTCGACGCCGTCGTCATCGCCGGATATCCCGGCACCCGGGCCTCGCTGTGGCAGCAGGCGGGGCGGGCCGGCCGGTCGGGCGAGGGCGCCCTGGCGGTCCTCGTGGCCCGCGACGACCCCCTGGACACGTATCTCGTCCATCATCCCGACGCCCTGTTCCGCCAACCGGTGGAATCGACCGTCCTCGACCCCGCCAACCCGTACGTGCTGGCCCCCCATCTGTGCGCCGCCGCAGCGGAGGTCCCGCTGACCGACGCCGATCTCGATCTCTTCGGCCCGGCCGCCGCCGACCTGATGCCGCAGCTGGAGGCCGCCAACCTGCTCCGCCGCCGGGGCAGGTCCTGGTACTGGACCCGTCGCGAGCGGGCCGCCGACCTCGCCGACATCCGGGGCCAGGGCGGCAGGTCCGTGCAGATCGTCGAGGCGGAGACCGGCCGACTGCTCGGCACGGTCGACGCGTCGGCCGCCCACGCCTCCGTGCACGACGGCGCTGTCCACCTCCACCAGGGGCGTACGTACCTGGTGCGGCACCTGGACCTGGCCGACCCGCACGGCGCGGTCGCCCTCGTCGAGGAGGCGAACCCGCCGTACTCGACGACCGCCCGCGACACCACCGCGATCTCCGTCCTGGAGACGGACACCGAGATCCCCTGGGGAGAAGGCCGCCTGTGCTTCGGCTCGGTCGAAGTCACCAACCAGGTCGTCTCCTTCCTCCGGCGCAAACTCATCACCGGCGAGGTGCTCGGCGAGACGAAACTCGACCTCCCGCCCCGTACGCTGCGGACCCGCGCGGTCTGGTGGACGGTGACCGAGGACCAGCTCGACGCCGCCCGCGTCGCCCCCGAGCAGCTGGGCGGCGCCCTGCACGCCGCCGAGCACGCCTCCATCGGGATGCTGCCGCTCTTCGCCACCTGCGACCGCTGGGACATCGGCGGTGTCTCGGTCCCGCTCCACCCGGACACGCTGCTGCCGACGGTGTTCGTGTACGACGGCCACCCGGGCGGCGCGGGCTTCGCCGAGCGGGCCTTCCACACGGCACGGGAGTGGCTGACCGCGACCCGCGAGGCCATCGCCTCCTGCGAATGCGAGGCCGGCTGTCCCTCCTGCATCCAGTCGCCGAAGTGCGGCAACGGCAACGACCCCCTGAACAAGCGCGCCGCAGTCCGCCTCCTGACCGTCCTCCTGCGCGGTGCACCACAGCCGCCGGGCGACACCGGGCCGGCCGACCGGGCAGCGGACCCCGCGTGCCCGCAGGACGCCTCGGAGGTCCCGGACGCCCCGGACGCTCCCGACGCCCGGGACGTTCAGGCACCCAGGGACGTCTCCCCCACCCCACACATCCCAGAGGTCCAGGACCCCCCTTCCACCCCCAATGCCCGGGAAGCTCCCTGAGCCCGCTGAGGGCCCGTGGACGCTGCGGTCATCCGCTGGGACCGGCCGGCCCCGCGCGGGCTCTCACAGCCACTCTGTAGGGCCCTGCGGCCGCCTCTGCCGTCACGTCGGAGACCTCGCCGCGCACGGAGCACCTCACGAGCCGAGCGTCCTGAGCCGCGGCGACCTCGGCCGCCTCACCGCACGCGGTGGCCTCACCCCGCAACCACTGCCCCGCCGCCGCCAGTGCCGCCAGGTCGGCGGCGCTCCCGGCCCGGTGACGGGCCACGACCGTCTGCCCCATCGCCAGCACCACGGCGAAGACCACCCCGAGCACGGCAACCACCCCCAAGGCCCACACGGTCGCCGCCCCCCGATCAGCACCTTTCCCCTGTAAGGGCCCTCGACGCGGGCCGTCCCGCCGGCCGTCGCCCCGGCCATCCCGACGACCGTCCCCGACGGGGCCACCCGGCGGGCCGTCCCCGGCAGGACCAACCCGCTGGCCCTCCCCCGCAAGGCCGCCCCGCCGACCGCCCCAGGCACGGCTGCCCGTGCCGGCCCAGGCGGCACGACCGCAGCCGCCGGACCCGCAGCCAGGCATCCCGTTCACACCGCCACCTCCACGGTCTCCTCGGCCGGCGCGACTGCTTCTGCGCGTACCGTCAGCGGCACGGCGCTCAGGGCCGGGGCGGGGGCCTCGACGACCACACGGACCAGGTCGCCCTCGCGGGTCAGCGTGACGCGCGCGCCGCGCGGGGCCGCCTGCCGGGCCGCCGCGATCGACTCCTCCCTCGGCTCCTGGCGAGCGGCCGCCCTCGCACCCGCTCGGGCCGCGTCCACACACTGGATCTGCGCACAGACGGCCATCAGCGCCCACACCAGGGCCATGGTGAAGAGCAGCAGCGCCGGCACCACCACGGCCGCCTCCGCCGTGACGTAACCCCGGTCCCCACGTCCCCGGGTCTCAGAACGGCACATCGAGCGCCCTCCCCACGACCGCCTGCAGGGCAGACGAGACCATGTCGCTCGTCACCACCTTGTAGAGCACCGCCGCGAAGCCGCAGGCGGCGATCGTGCCCATCGCGTACTCCGACGTCGTCATCCCCGCGTCCCCACCGCGGCCCGCGGCCGCCCTTTGTACGAGGCCACGCGCCAGCACCCGCGCCGCATTCCACATCCGCATGTCGACCTCCGAGGTCGTTCGCCGTTCCAGGTCAGTTGCCGTACAGGGTCAGTTGCCGTGCAAGGTCAGTCGCCGTTCATCAGTCCGCTCGCCAGGCCGATCACCACGGGCACCACTCCGACCACCAGGAAGGCGGGCAGGAAGCAGAGCCCCACCGGCCCGACCATCAGCACGCCCGCCCGCTGGGCGCGGGCCGATGCCTCCCGCGCCCTGTCGGCTCGGAGGCTCTCGGCCACCCGCGTCACGGGCTCGGCCGCCGGAGCCCCGGAGGCCCCCGCCCGTTCCAGGCAGCGGGCCAGTCCGCCGGCGCCCGGTATCGCGGCCAGGCCGGCCCACGCGTCGGCGGGTTCTCCGCCGAGCCGGAGCTCGGCGGCGGTACGGGCCAGCCGCTCGCCCACGGGGCCGCCGAGCGAGTCCCCGACCGCCTCCGCCGCTTCGCGCGGGCCAGCGCCGGCCGAGATGCAGGCCGCCAGAAGATCCGCCGCCAGCGGCAGTTGGCGCGCGTCGACCGGGCGGTGGTCGCACCGCGACCGCCCGCGCTGCCACCGTGCGGCCCCGTACGCCGCGACCGCCCCCAGCGCACCGCCGAGCAGCCCGCCGACCAGCACATACGTGGTGACCGCGGCTCCCAGTGGCGCGCCCCAGCGCAGCAGGCGGTCTCCGTACGCGGGCCTCCACCGCCACCGGCGTCCGGAGCCCGTCCCAGGGGATCCCGCCGCCTCCACGGCCAGCAGCGACGCCAGCCGTGCGCGCAGAAGGCGCTCCCGCCGTCGCCCGGCCCACGCGAGGACCAGCCACACCGCCGTGGCCGCGACGGACACGGCCACCCCCAGCCTGTAAACAACTTCCGGGCTCATGCCCCCTCCCCCCGTCGTACGATGCGCCGGGCCCAGAAGAGGCCCGCGCCTTCCAGCGCACCGCCGACCAGCAGGCACCCGAGCCCGGCCGGCGTGTGCAGCAGCACCCGCAGCGGTTCGGCCCCGAGCACGCTGCCGATCAGCAGTCCGGCCGCCGGAAGCAGCGCCAGGAGTGCCACCGTGGCCCAGGCGCCCGCCAGCTGGGCCCGGAGGTTCTCGCGCTGTTCCCGATCGGCCCGCAGCGCTCCCTCCAGCCGGTCGAGTCCGGCCGCGAGGCCGGCGCCACCGTCCACCGCCACCCGCCAGCACGCGGCGACCCCCGCGAGCCCGTCGGCCCCCGGCTCGCGAGCGGCCCGGCGGAGCGCATCCGGTACGTCCCCGCCAAAGCGCGCCGCGGCCAGTACCTCGGCCTGCGCGGCGCCCAGCCCACCGGTGCCCGCGGCGGCGGCGAACAGCGCCTGCCCCGGCTGCCTCCCCGCCCGCAGCTCACCGGCCACCGCGCCGCAGAGGGCGACGACCGCCTCCGCGCGCCGCTCCCGCTCCCGGCGCCGCTCCACGGCCCGCAGCCGGCGTCTCACCAGCGGCACCGCGACCGCCCCGGCGGCGCACGGCAGCACCGACTCGCCCAGTACGGCCAGCGCCAGCGCCACCGGCACGCAGAGCCACTCGCGCCCCAGCCGTCCCCGCACAGCCCCCGCCATCCGCTCCCACAGCGCCTGCGGACCGCCGGTCTCCACGCCCCCGCCCGCGAGCATCAGCCGCGCCCGCCGCAGGTCCGCGTCACGCCCGGCCAGCAACCAGGCCGCGGCCCCCGCGCACACCACCGCCGCGTACAAGGGCGCCGCCCCGGCCCCGGTCACATCGCACCCCCGATCAGCGCACGCAGCCGAGGCCAGCCGCGTTCGTACGAGAAGGCGCGGGCGCCCCACCGCAGCGCGGGCACGGTCACCACCAGCCCCGCCGGGTCCCGCTCCAGCACATGGATCTCCGCGACCCGCCTCGCCCCGTCCCGGTCCCGCGCGAGATGCACGACCACCGCCAGGGCCGCCGCCAACTGGCTGTGCAGCGCCGCCCGGTCGAGCCCCGCGGCCGCACCGAGCGCCTCCAGCCGCGCCGGGACATCCGTCGCCGCGTTGGCGTGCACGGTCCCGCACCCGCCCTCATGGCCGGTGTTGAGCGCGGCCAGCAGCTCCGTCACCTCGGCCCCGCGCACCTCCCCGACCACCAGCCGGTCGGGCCGCATCCGCAGGGCCTGGCGCACCAGGTCCCGCAGCGTGACCTGCCCCGCGCCCTCCTGGTTGGCGGGCCGCGACTCCAGGCGCACCACATGCGGGTGATCGGGTCTCAGCTCCGCCGAGTCCTCGGCCAGCACGATCCGCTCGCGCTCACCGACGAGCCCCAGGAGTGTCGAGAGGAGGGTGGTCTTCCCCGTCCCGGTGCCACCGCTGACCAGGTACGACAGCCGGGCCTCGACGAGCGCCCGCAGCACCGCGTCCCCGCCCGGCGGCACCGTCCCGGCCGCGACGAGTTCGGCCGGCGAGAACGCCTTCGGCCGCACCACCCGCAGCGACAGGCAGGTGCAGCCGACGGCCACCGGCGGCAGCACCGCGTGCATCCGCGTCCCGTCGGGCAGCCGGGCGTCCACCCACGGCCTCGCGTCGTCCAGCCGCCGCCCCGCCGCCGCCGCGAGCCGCTGAGCGAGCCTGCGGACGGCCGCCGCGTCGGTGAAGCAGACCTCCGTGAGTTCGAGGCCGCTGCCCCGGTCCACCCAGACGCGGTCGGGGGCGGAGACCAGGACGTCCGTCACCGACGGGTCGGCGAGCAGCGGTTCCAGCGTTCCGGCGCCCACCAGCTCGCACCGCAGCTTCTCGGCCGCCCCCAGGACTTCCGCGTCCCCGAGCAGTCGGCCCTGCGCCCGCAGCGCCGCGGCCACACGCGCCGGTGTCGGCTCGGCCCCGCTCTCCGCGAGCCGCCGCCGCACGGCGTCCAGCATTCCCGCGCTCATGAGACACCGCCCCCGGCCAGCGCCTGCTCCCAGAACGCCGTACAGAACCGGCTCAGCGGTCCCCGCGCGCTGCCGCCCGGCGGCGTCCCGCCGGCCTGGGCTTCCAGCAGCCCCGCCTCCACCGGCAGCTCGCCGGCCAGCGGCAGCCCCAGCAGCCCCGCCACCGTCTCCTCGTCCAGCCCCGCGGCGTACGGCCCGCGCACCACCGCCCGCAGGTCCCCCAGGACCATCCCGACGGTCGAGGCGACGCGGCTCGCCGCCGCTACGGCCCGCAGCTCCGCGGGTACCACCAGCAGTCCGAGGTCGAGCTGGGCCAGCGCCTCGGCCACGGCCTCGTCGACCCGGCGCGGCAGGTCGACGACCACCACTCCGCCCCGCCGGCGCGCGGCGGCCAGCACCGCGCGCATCGCTTCCGGCGGGATGACGACTCGATCACCACGGTCCCAGCTCAGCACGCGCAGCGCGTGCAATTCGGGCAGCGACTCTTCGAGCGCCCCACTGCCGACCCGCCCTCTGGACTCGGCGAAATTCGGCCACCGCATGCCTTCCGCGGCTTCGCCGCCGAGGAGCACGTCGAGCCCGCCGCCCAGGGGGTCGCCGTCGATGAGCATGGTGCGCCGACCCGACCGGGCCGCTGACACCGCCAGGGCGCACGCCAGCGTCGAGGCTCCCGCGCCGCCCCGGCCGCCGAGCACGCCCACGGTCACCGCCTGCCGCCCCACGCCTTCCGCGACATCGGCGATCCGCTCGACGAGCCAGTTCTCCGCGTCGGGCAACCGCAGCACGTGGTCGGCGCCGATCTCCACCGCACGGCGCCACACGTGGGGGTCGTCCTGGTCCCTGCCGACGAGCATCACGCCGCTCCGCCGCACCGCCCCACGTCCGAGAACCGCCTCGCGCACCCGTTCGGCGGCGTCGTCCCCGACGAGGATCAGCGGTGCGCCCTCCCAGCCGCCCCGACGCTCGGGCACCGCGTGGTGGACTTCCGGCTCTGCTCCGGCGGCGGCGCACAGCCGCAGCAGATCGTCGAGCAGGTCGACGTCCTCGGTGACGATCAGCGGTCCGCCCTGCCGCGCCTCGGCGACCTGCGGTCGGTCGGGTGTCCTGGATCCGGCCACGATCTCCGCCCCCTCTCCCAGTGATTCCTTCCGTCCGCGAACTTCGCGGACGGAATCACCGTGGGGGGATCTCGGAAATCGTGTGGATCTTGCTGAAAAACCGTGGACAACTCGCCGCTTGTGAATATCCCGCTCACCTATACCGGTGACTTCCGGAGAGCGGCGGAACGACTACACAGCGTCACGCGTCCACGGAGTGGAAGGCAGTCGCGGCCAAGGGCCAAGAGGGGGAGAAATGAGCACAACCGGACGACCGAAATGCATCCGGACATGCGACGACCCCCGTCGGGGGGGAGAACGGGGGTCGTCTCCACGGCCGACTCGGGGGGGGAGGAGTCGGACCGGGGTAGCACGGTCGCGAACGATCCGTGACTTCCATGGTGTACCCGAGAGCCTTCTCAGGCAAACCCACGCGCCACAGCGTACGCCGAATGGTGGGCGCCTATGCTCGCCTCGTGGAAAAACGCTCCTTGCCGCGAACAGCCGCCTTCTTCGACCTCGACAAGACCGTCATTGCGAAGTCGAGCACGCTGACCTTCAGCAAGTCCTTCTATCAAGGCGGACTGATCAGCCGCAGAGCCGCACTGCGGACGGCGTACATCCAGTTCGTCTTCCTCGCCGGCGGCGCGGACCACGACCAGATGGAACGCATGCGCGCGTACCTCTCCGCGCTCTGCAAGGGGTGGAACGTCCAGCAGGTCAAGGAGATCGTCGCCGAGACCCTGCACGACCTGAT
This sequence comes from Streptomyces sp. NPDC054887, assembly GCF_053610585.1. Lineage (NCBI taxonomy): Bacteria > Bacillati > Actinomycetota > Actinomycetes > Kitasatosporales > Streptomycetaceae > Streptomyces > Streptomyces sp. NPDC054887. Next base: position 60,178 of record NZ_JBSGYQ010000031.1, read on the forward strand.
CGACCCGATCATCTACGACGAGGCGGCTTCCCTCATCGAGGAGCACCACACCGCCGGCCGCGACGTCGTGATCGTCTCCACGTCCGGCGCGGAGGTGGTCGAGCCCATCGGTGAGCTCCTGGGGGCCGACCGCGTGGTGGCGACCCGGATGGTCGTCGGCGACGACGGCTGCTTCACGGGCGAAGTGGAGTACTACGCGTACGGCCCCACCAAGGCCGAGGCGATCAAGGAGCTCGCGGCGTCCGAGGGTTACGACCTGGCGCGCTGCTACGCGTACAGCGACTCGGCCACCGACGTGCCGATGCTGGAGTCGGTCGGCCACCCCCACGCCGTCAACCCGGACCGGGCGCTGCGGCGAGAGGCGGTCGCTCGGGAATGGCCGATTCTCGTCTTCAGCCGTCCGGTCCGCCTCAAGCAGCGGCTGCCCGCGTTCTCCATGCCGCCCCGGCCGGCCCTGGTCGCCGCGGCGGCGGTCGGAGCGGCGGCGGCCACCGCGGGCCTGGTCTGGTACGTCAGCCGCCGGCCGGGGCGGCGACGGAGCCGCCGATACGAAACCTTTGCCCGGTTTTGAACTGAGGGGCGAAGAGGCGCGTCCAGGGCTTTCGCTTCCCCGGCTTCAGGAGTACAAAGGTTTTAACGGCCCGCGAGACCAGGGACATCCGAGAGGATGACCTAGAACGCAGCAAGGCCCCACGGACCGAGCATGGAAGCCGAGCACCCACGCGACGTCGACCCGTCGATTACGGGCCAGCCGCACCAGGTGACGGGCAAAGTACCCGACCTGATGGGCAAAATTTCGAGGACGCATGGTAACTGGGCGGACGTGCCAGCGGCGGTACCGGTCACCGGTACCGCCGCAACCCTTCGTGCCGCCGGAGGGCTTGTAGAAGCCGCTCAGGCGGCGCCGCGCTGAAGCGCCTCGCAGACAGCCGTCGACTCCCTGGCCCCCAGTTCCACCGCACGCCCGCAGTGGGTGATCCACGCGGCCATGCCTTCCGGTGTTCCCGAGGCGTAGCCGTCCAGAGCCGCCACGTACGCCGCGCGTCCGAGTTCCCCGTGGCCGACCTCGGCCGGGCAGACGGACTTCGGGTCGAGACCGCTGCCGATCAGCACGATCCGCTCGGCGGTACGCGCCACCAGGCCGTTGTGGGAGCCGAACGGGCGCAGCGCCATCAGTTCACCGTGCACCACGGCCGCCGTCACCAGGGCGGGAGCGGAACCGCCCGCGATGATGAGTTCAGAGAGCCCTTCGAGGCGCCCCGCCACCTCGTCGGCACCCGGCAGCGGCAGTTCGACCAGCGGTTCGTCCACCGGCTCGCCCGCGAGCCGCGGCCTGCCCACCAGCTCGTCCGACACTCCGGCGCCGCCCGCGGCCACCAGATGCAGCCGGGCCAGCACCCGAAGCGGCGACTGGCGCCAGATCGACAGCAGCTGGCCGGCCTCGGCGGTGAGACGCAGCGCCGCGCCGACGATCCGGGACTCCTCGTCGATGCTGAAGTCGGTACGCCGGCGCACCTCCTCCAGAGCCCAGTCCGCGCCGGAGAGCGCCGCCGACCCGCGTGCGCCGCGCAGGGCGGCCTCCGCGGTGATCTCGTTGCTGCGGCGCCGCATCACGCGGTGTCCGTAGACCCGGTCGACGGCCTTGCGTACGGAGTCCACGGCCTCGGGCACGCCGGGCAGCGCGCCCAGCGCCGCGAGTGGATCAGCAGTCGTACTCATAGGTAAGGAGCCTACGCACCCCTGGCACGGACCCCACCTTGGAGTGGTCTTCTTCACTCCACGCGCGCACGGCACGCAATCATGCGATTACCCTTGGTGAACATGAAGATCGCTTTCGTAGGGAAGGGCGGCAGCGGCAAGACGACGCTGTCCTCGCTCTTCATCCGCCACCTCACCGCCAACGAGGCCCCGGTCATCGCCGTGGACGCCGACATCAACCAGCACCTGGGCGCCGCGCTCGGTCTCGACGAGGCGCAGGCCGCGGCGCTGCCCGCGATGGGCGCGCACCTGCCCCTCATCAAGGACTACCTGCGGGGCACCAATCCGCGTATCGCCTCCGCCGAGACGATGATCAAGACCACCCCGCCGGGAGAGGGCTCCCGCCTGCTCCGGGTGCGCGAGGACAATCCGGTGTACGACGCGTGCGCCCGTACCGTCGTGCTCGACGACGGCGACATCCGGCTGATGGCCACGGGCCCGTTCACCGAGTCCGACCTGGGCGTCTCCTGCTACCACTCCAAGGTGGGAGCGGTCGAACTGTGCCTCAACCACCTGGTCGACGGCCCGGACGAGTACGTCGTCGTCGACATGACGGCCGGCTCCGACTCCTTCGCCTCCGGCCTCTTCACCCGCTTCGACATGACCTTCCTGGTGGCCGAACCGACCCGCAAGGGCGTGTCCGTGTACCGCCAGTACAAGGAGTACGCGCGCGACTTCGGCGTGTCCCTCAAGGTCGTCGGCAACAAGGTGCAGGGCCAGGACGACATCGACTTCCTGCGTGAGCAGGTGGGCGACGACCTCCTGGTCACCGTCCGCGCGTCGGACTGGGTCCGCTCGATGGAGAAGGGGCGGCCGTCCCGCTTCGAGCTGCTGGAGGCGGACAACCGCCTCGCCCTCCAGGTCCTGCAGAACGCCGCCGAGGACTCGTACGCGGAGCGCGACTGGGAGCGCTACACACGCCAGATGGTGCACTTCCACCTGAAGAACGCGGAGAGCTGGGGCAACGCGAAGACGGGCGCCGACCTGGCCGCCCAGGTCGACCCCGCCTTCGTCCTCGGGGAGCACTTCGCGGAGGTCAGTGCCGTTCAGCCCGCTTGACCTGGGAGGCCGTCCCGACGCTCGGGGCGGCCGAAGGCTGCTTGGCGAGGAACGCGGCCCAGCCGTCCTTCGGCGCCTCGCCGACCTCCAGGGTGCGCATCCTGTCCAGCACCTCCGGGTCCTGCGCGTCCAGCCAGTCGGCCACCTGCTTGAAGGAGACGCAGCGCACGTCACGCTTCACGCAGACCGTCTTGATCGTCTCCTCGATGGCGCGCATGTACGTGCCGCCGTTCCAGGACTCGAAGTGGTTGCCGATGATCAGCGGTGCGCGGTTGCCGTTGTACGAGCGGTCGAAGGCCTGGAGCAGGCCGTCGCGCATCTGGTTGCCCCAGTACCGGTGCCGGGACGGGTCGCCCTTGACCGTTCCGGACTGGTTGACCATGAAGTTGTAGTCCATGGAGAGGGTCTCGAAGGCCCGTCCCGGCACCGGTACGAGCTGGAGCGGCATGTCCCACAGGCCGGCGGTCTTCTTGGGCCACACCTGCTTGCCCACGCCGCTGGAGTCGTACCGGAAGCCCAGCTCCTTCGCGGCCGTCATCATGTTCTTCTGCCCTTCGAGGCAGGGGGTGCGGGCGCCGACGAGCTCCTTGTCGTAGTCGAAGGGCAGCGGCTTGGCGTTCCGCAGGCCCGAGTTGGTCTTCCAGCGCTTCACGAACGCCTTGGCCTGCGCGATCTCACTCTTCCACTCCTCCGGCGACCAGGTGCCGACGCCGCCGTCCTTGCCGCAGAAGTGGCCGTTGAAGTGCGTCCCGATCTCGTTGCCGTCCAGCCACGCCGCACGCAGCTGGTCGACGGTGTCGCTGATTCCCGCGACGTCGTTGAAGCCGATGTCGGAGCGTCCGGTGGAGTGCTGCGGCGGGTCGTAGAGGTGCCGCTTGTCCTCCGGGAGCAGGTACACGCCGCTCAGGAAGTACGTCATCGTCGCGTTGTACCTCTTGCCGACCTCGCGGAAGTGCGAGAACAGCCGCTGGCTGTCCTCGCCGGCCCCGTCCCACGAGAAGACGACGAACTGCGGGGGCGCCTGACCGGGCTTCAGCCGCTCCGGCCGCAGCACGTGCGGCTGCTTCCCCGTGTACGCCGTCGAGCCGTCGCCGATCAGGCGCACCGCGCTCTTGGGCGCCGCCGCCTTGGGCGCGCCCTTCTTCGCTCCGTGTGCGCCTTCCTGGGCGCCGGGGCCGTCCGGGGCGCCGGGCCCCGAGCAGGCGGCGAGTGCGCCGGCCAGGGCCACGGCGGCGAAGCCGAAGGTGATCCTCTTCTTGGCGGCCATCATTCCGCCCACCCTCTTCCGTCGGGATTATCTGCTTATCCGCTGAAATGACTGCACAGCGGAGCAAAGGTCGCATGACCCGACCGAGGGATTGATATGACAAGCCGCTCAAAATCCCGGTTCACCGGAACGAATGAAAGGTTGCGCCATTTAGCCGCATTCACCCCTTTGGTTCTTTACTCTGCATTACCATTCATTTACTGAGAGTTGAGAAATCCCGCCGCTGCACGCCGTGACCCACGGCCGCGTCCCCACGTTCCGCGACCGCGCTGCCCCGGAGGAGACGGGAACCATGACTGCTTGCATCCCGACCAGCACCGACCACTCCGCGCCCCCCGCCGGGGCACCCCGCTCACAGCGTCCGCACAGCCCTCCGCCCGGCCGGGGGCCCCGCCGCCGCTTCCGCGTCGCGGGGGCGGACGTGTCCGCCTCGATCTGCGTCTTCCTCATCGCACTGCCGCTGTCCCTCGGGATCGCCCTGGCCACCGGCGCCCCCCTCCAGGCGGGACTGGTCGCCGCCGCCGTCGGCGGCCTGGTGGCGGGCCGATTCGGCGGGGCGCCCCTCCAGGTCAGCGGGCCCGCCGCGGGGCTGACCGTCGTGACGGCCGAGTTGATCCAGCAGTACGGCTGGCGCACCACCTGCGCCATCACGGTCCTCGCCGGCCTGTGCCAACTCGCCCTGTCCACCGTGCGGGTGGCCCGTTCCGCCCTCGCCGTCAGTCCGGCGATCGTGCACGGCATGCTCGCCGGCATCGGCGTCACCATCGCACTGGCCCAGCTGCACATCGTGCTCGGCGGCAACCCCGAGAGCTCCGCCGTAGACAACGTCCGCGACCTGCCCCACCAGCTCGCCAACCTGCACGGCCCGGCCATCCTGGTCAGCGCCCTCACGCTCGCCGTACTGCTCGCCTGGCCGCACATTCCGGGGCGTACGGGCCGGATCGCCCGGACGGTCCCGGCCGCGCTCGTCTCCGTGGCCGCCGCCGCGGTGCTCTCCGCGCTGGCCGGGATGAACGTGCCGCACGTCGACCTGCCGTCCTGGAGCAGTCACGCGCTGCCGGGGCTGCCGGAGGGCCCGGTGCTGGGCATCGCCGCGGCCGTGCTCACCGTCACGCTCGTCACCAGCGTGCAGTCACTGCTGTCGGCCGTGGCCGTGGACAAGCTGGTGGCCGCCCGCAAGAACCCGACCGCCGAAGTGCAGCGCTCGAACCTCGACCGCGAACTGGCGGGCCAGGGTGCGGCCAACATCGTGTCCGGAGCGCTCGGCGGACTGCCGGTCGCCGGGGTCGCCGTACGCAGCGTCGCCAACGTGTCGGCGGGGGCGGTCAGCCGGCACTCCACGATGCTGCACGGCCTGTGGATCGTGCTGGCCGCACTGTTCCTCGTGCCGGTCCTCGACCTGATCCCCCTGCCCGCGCTCGCCGCCCTGGTCATGCTCGTCGGCTTCCAGATGGTGAGCATCACGCGCATCCGCAGCGCCTCCCGCCACCGCGAGATGCTGGTCTACCTGGTCACGATCGCCGGGGTGGTCCTCCTGGGCGTGCTGGAGGGGGTGGCGATGGGGATCGCGGTGGCGGTCGCGGTCGCACTCCACCGGCTGGCCAAGACGCACATCACCGCCGAGACCACCGCGGACGGAACGCACCGCATCACGGTGCGGGGGCAGTTGACCTTCCTCGCGGTGCCGCGGCTGAGCCGGGCACTGAACCAGGTGCCCCGCGGCTCGGAGGCGCACGTCGAGCTGGACGGGTCGTTCATGGACCACGCCGCGTACGAGACGCTCCAGGACTGGAAGGACGCGCACGCCGCGCACGGCGGCCGGGTCGAGATCACCGGACGTTCGGGCAACCGGTTCGCCGGTCCGGCGTCGGGCGCCGAGACCGACGGCGCCTGCGACGGCGGCTCACGCGGCGCACACTCCTCGCACAGCTGCTGCCGGCCGTGGACCCCGTGGCGCAACCACCACTGCGACGACCACACGGGCTCCCCGTCGTCGGCCTCGCCCGGCCGCGCCGGCGGCAGCGGCGGCCAACTCGCCACCGGCCTGAGCGCGTTCCAGCGCAACACGGCGCCACTGGTGCGCGAGGAGCTGGCCCGGCTCGCGCGTGAGGGACAGACGCCGTCGCAGCTGTTCATCACCTGCGCCGACTCCCGCCTCGTGACCAGCATGATCACGTCGAGTGGCCCCGGCGACCTCTTCACCGTGCGCAATGTGGGCAACCTGGTGCCGCCGCCGGGTGCGGAAAGCGCGGACGACTCGGTCGGCGCGGCCATCGAGTACGCCGTGGACGTACTGAAGGTGCAGTCGATCACCATCTGCGGGCACTCGGGCTGCGGCGCGATGCAGGCCCTGCTCAACACGCCGCCCGGGACCGCGCCGGACGGGGACCGGACGCCGTTGCGCCGCTGGCTGCGGCACGCCGCGCCCAGCCTGGAGCGGATGCGGAGCAGGAAGCACTCCTGGGCGAGGATCTCGGGGAGGATGCCGGCGGACGCCGTCGAGCAGCTCTGCCTCACCAACGTGGTCCAGCAGTTGGAGCACCTCCATACGCACGAATCGGTGCGGCGGCGGCTCGACGAGGGCACGCTCGAACTGCACGGCATGTACTTCCATGTCGGCGAGGCCCAGGCGTATCTGCTCCAGGACGGTGTGCGGATCGGCGAGACCGACGCGGTCTTCGACCGGGTGGACCCGGCCGAAGACCCGGAGGACTCGGCGCACTCGGAGCACTGCGAGTCGGCCGCGCGGGCGCAAGCACAGCGGGCGCAAGCACAGCGGACGCAAGCACAGACCGAGGCACGGTCGGACGGGCAGACGGACGCGCGGCCGGAAGGCTCCCTCGAAGGGGCGCGCGTCTGAACGGACATGAGGACCGGGGGCGGCGCCGGGGCCCTCGGCCCGACGCGCCTGCCCGACCCGCCTGAACCGACCGGGCTCCGCGTCCGTGAGACCGTATGGCCCCTCCCCGCACCGCCCTGCGGGGAGGGGCCGTACGCCGCCGCCGAAAGCGGACCGGATGCGGCGCGCCGCAGCTCACAGGTCTAAACCAATTTCCGGAAGACTCTTGTCACCCGGGCACGGGACTGATGAGCTAGGGCACGGGACACATCGGACGCCCTGGGAATGGGAGATGTCGTGAGCAACGAAAGCCTGGCCAACCTCATGAAGGAGGAGCGCCGCTTTGCGCCGCCTGCCGAGCTGGCCGCGAACGCCAACGTCACGGCGGAGGCGTACGAACAGGCCGAGGCGGACCGGCTGGGCTTCTGGGCCGAGCAGGCCCGGCGGCTCGCCTGGGCCACCGAGCCGACCGAGACGCTCGACTGGTCGAACCCGCCGTTCGCGAAGTGGTTCGCCGACGGCACGCTCAACGTCGCGTACAACTGCGTCGACCGCCACGTCGAGGCCGGCAACGGCGACCGCGTCGCCATCCACTTCGAGGGCGAGCCCGGCGACACCCGCGCGATCACCTACGCCGAGCTCAAGGACGAGGTCTCGCGCGCGGCCAACGCCCTCACGGAGCTCGGCGTCCGCAAGGGCGACCGGGTGGCCGTCTACCTCCCGATGATTCCCGAGGCCGCCGTCGCGATGCTGGCCTGCGCCCGTATCGGAGCCGCGCACTCGGTGGTCTTCGGCGGCTTCTCGGCCGACGCGGTCGCCTCCCGCATCCAGGACGCCGACGCCAAGATCGTCATCACCTCGGACGGCGGCTACCGGCGCGGCAAGCCCTCCGCGCTCAAGCCCGCCATCGACGAGGCCGTCGCCAAGTGCCCGCAGGTGGAGCACGTTCTGGTGGTGCGCCGCACGGGGCAGGAGACCGCGTGGAACGACGCCAAGGACGTGTGGTGGCACGAGATCGTCGCCCGCCAGTCCCCCGAGCACACCCCCGAGGCGTTCGACGCAGAGCACCCGCTCTTCATCCTCTACACGTCCGGCACGACGGGTAAGCCGAAGGGCATCCTCCACACCTCCGGCGGATACCTCACCCAGGCCGCGTACACCCACCACGCCGTCTTCGACCTCAAGCCGGAGACCGACGTCTACTGGTGCACGGCCGACATCGGCTGGGTGACCGGGCATTCGTACATCGTGTACGGACCGCTGGCCAACGGGGCGACGCAGGTCATGTACGAGGGCACGCCCGACACCCCGCACCAGGGGCGCTTCTGGGAGATCGTCCAGAAGTACGGCGTCACGATCCTCTACACCGCGCCGACCGCGATCCGCACGTTCATGAAGTGGGGCGACGACATCCCCGCCAAGTTCGACCTGAGCAGCCTGCGCGTCCTCGGATCGGTCGGCGAGCCGATCAACCCGGAGGCGTGGATCTGGTACCGGGAGAACATCGGCGCGGGCAGTACGCCGATCGTCGACACCTGGTGGCAGACCGAGACCGGCGCCATGATGATCTCGCCGCTGCCCGGCGTCACGGCGACCAAGCCCGGATCCGCCCAGCGGGCGCTGCCCGGCATCAGCGCGACCGTCGTCGACGACGAGGCCAACGAGGTGCCCGACGGGGGCGGCGGCTACCTCGTCCTCACCGAGCCGTGGCCGTCGATGCTCCGTACGATCTGGGGCGACGACCAGCGCTTCATCGAGACCTACTGGTCCCGCTTCCCCGGCAAGTACTTCGCGGGCGACGGAGCGAAGAAGGACGACGACGGCGACATCTGGCTGCTCGGCCGGGTCGACGACGTGATGCTGGTGTCGGGCCACAACATCTCGACCACCGAGGTGGAGTCGGCGCTCGTGTCGCACCCGTCCGTCGCCGAGGCGGCGGTCGTCGGCGCGGCCGACGAGACGACCGGTCAGGCCATCGTCGCGTTCGTGATCCTGCGGGGTACGGCGTCCGAGACGGACACCCTCGTCGGCGAGCTCCGCGACCACGTCGGCGCGACCCTCGGCCCGATCGCCAAGCCCAAGCGGATCCTCCCGGTGGCCGAGCTGCCCAAGACCCGGTCCGGCAAGATCATGCGGCGGCTGCTGCGCGACGTGGCCGAGAACCGGCAGTTGGGCGACGTCACCACGCTCACCGACTCCTCGGTGATGGACCTCATCCAGACGCAGCTGCCGAGCGCGTCCAACGAGGACTGACGGCTTCCGCCGCTCGTACGAGCGTCCAGAACGGGTACCCGGCATCCCCGCCAGGTGCCCGTTCTGCGTTTCCCGTACGTTCTGCTCGTAAGGTGCACAACACCGGATTACGCCCTTGCGCACACCGGTAGAGTGGACGACCGCGTGAGGAACGCGTCAAAACTCCACAGGTGCGCCGGGAAGTCTGGTCGGCAATGTGCTCCCTGCTGCCCACCGACCGGAGGTCCTCCCCGTGTCCGCGCCCCGCCCGACCGCACCGCAGAGCCCGCAGGACCCGTCGGCTCGAAAGCCCCCGCCCGGTGTCCGCACCTTCCTCGGACGCCTCTCGCTGCCCGAGCGCACCTTCGTCGCCCAGGCGCTGCGCACCGAGACGGTCGGCGGCGTACTGCTCCTGGCGGCGGCCGTCGCCGCGCTGCTGTGGGCCAACACCGGCCTGAGCGGCAGCTACGAGTCCGTACGCGACTTCCACCTCGGGCCCGGGTCGCTGGGCCTCGACCTCTCCGTCCAGCACTGGGCAGCCGACGGCCTCCTCGCCGTCTTCTTCTTCGTCGCCGGCATCGAGCTCAAGCGCGAACTGGTCGCCGGCGAACTGCGCGACCCCAAGGCCGCCGCCCTCCCCGTCATCGCCGCCCTCAGCGGCATGCTGGCGCCGGCCCTCGTGTACGTCGCGGTCAACGCGGCCGGGGGCGGGAGCATGGGCGGCTGGGCCGTCCCGACCGCCACCGACATCGCCTTCGCGCTGGCCGTCCTCGCGGTGCTCGGCACCTCGCTCCCGTCGGCGCTGCGCGCGTTCCTGCTCACCCTCGCCGTCGTCGACGACCTGTTCGCGATCCTGATCATCGCCGTGTTCTTCACCAGCGACCTCAACTTCGCCGCGCTCGGCGGGGCGGCCGCCGGTCTGGCCGTCTTCTGGCTGCTGCTGCGCAAGCGGGTGCGCGGCTGGTACCTCTACGTACCGCTGGCCCTGGTGATCTGGGGTCTGATGTACAACAGCGGCGTGCACGCCACGATCGCCGGTGTCGCGATGGGCCTGATGCTGCGCTGCACGCGCGAGGAAGGCGAGGCGCACTCCCCCGGCGAGCACATCGAGCACCTGGTACGGCCGGTCTCCGCGGGCATCGCCGTACCGCTGTTCGCACTGTTCTCCGCCGGGGTCTCGGTGTCCGGCGGGGCGATCACCGACGTGTTCACCCGGCCGGAGACGCTCGGCGTCGTCCTCGGTCTGGTGGTCGGCAAGACCCTCGGCATCTTCGGCGGCACCTGGCTGGCGGCCCGCTTCACCAGGGCCGAGCTCAACGACGAGCTCGCCTGGCCGGACGTCTTCGCCGTCGCCTCGCTGGCCGGCATCGGCTTCACCGTCTCGCTGCTCATCGGCGAGCTCGCCTTCACCGGGGACGACGAACTCACCGGCCGCGTCAAGGCCGCCGTGCTCGTCGGATCGCTGATCGCCGCCACGCTTGCGGGGATTCTGCTGAAGCTGCGGGTACGCAAGTACCGCGCGCTGGTCGAGGAGGAGGAGCGCGACGAGGACCAGGACGGCATTCCGGACATCTACGAGCAGGGCCAGCGCGAGTACCACCTGCGGATGGCCGCGATCCACGACGCGAAGGCCGCCGAGCACCGCAGGCTCGCGGAACTCGCGGGGGCGTCCAGCGCTCAGGACGACAGTCCGGCATGATTCGACATCAGACACAGACGTAGACGTAGACGACGTGAACCGCGCAGACGACGCAGACGGCGTAGAACGCGGAACGTAGAGACGTAGGAGAGGGAGAGAGCGATGAGCGACCCCGCCCGCACCGCGACGGCCGACAGCGTCGACCGCAGTCTCGGCCAGTTGGTGGCCTCGGCGACGGCCGAGATGTCCGCACTCATGCACGACGAGATCGCCCTGGCCAAGGCAGAGCTGCGGCAGGACGCCAAGCGCGTCGGCATGGGCGGCACGGCGATCGGCGTCGCGGGGGTGTTCGCGCTCTTCTCCCTGCCGGTGCTGAGCTTCGCCGCGGCGTACGGCATCCACAACCTCGGGCTCGGGCTCGCCTGGTCCTTCCTGATCGTCGGCGGAGCGTTTCTGCTGCTGGCGGGAGTGCTGGCGCTGCTGGCCGTGACCAAGTTCAAGAAGGTCAAGCCGCCGGAGAAGAGCATCGCCTCGGCCAAGCAGACCGCGGCCGTGCTCCAGGGCGTCAAGCCCCACCCGCGCCAGGTCGGTGACAAGGCGGTGGCTGTGGCACGCTCGTCCACATGACCGTCCCAGATTCCGGCCCCGGCGCACCGGCCCCGGCTCCCGCGCCCGCACCAGCCGCCACGTTCGCCCCTGCGGCTGCTCCCGCCTCCGTCGTACGCCCCGACGGCCCGTGGACACACCGCGACGTCGCGGCGAACGGCGCGCGCTTCCACATCGCCGAGGTCGGGGACGGGCCCCTCGTGCTGCTGCTGCACGGATTCCCGCAGTTCTGGTGGACGTGGCGGCACCAGATGACCGCACTCGCGGACGCCGGGTTCCGGGCCGTCGCGATGGACCTGCGGGGCGTCGGCGGCAGCGACCGTACACCGCGGGGCTACGACCCGGCGAACCTCGCGCTCGACATCACCGGCGTGGTGCGTTCGCTCGGCGAGCCGGACGCCGCGCTCGTCGGGCACGGCCTGGGCGGATACCTGGCGTGGACGGCGGCCGTCATGCGGCCCAAGCTGGTGCGCCGCCTCGCGGTCTCCTCGATGCCGCATCCGCGCCGCTGGCGTTCGGCCATGCTCTCCGACCTCTCGCAGACGCGTGCCGGATCGTACGTCTGGGGCTTCCAGCGGCCGTGGCTCCCGGAGCGTCAGCTCACCGCCGACGACGCGGCGTTGGTCGGGCGGCTGATCCGCGACTGGTCCGGTCCGCGGTTGCCGGACGACGGGGACGTCGACGTGTACCGGCGGGCGATGTCGATCCCGTCGACGGCGCACTGCTCGATCGAGCCGTACCGGTGGATGGTGCGGTCGATGGCGCGACCGGACGGCATCCAGTTCAACCGGCGCATGAAGCGGCCCGTACGGGTGCCGACGCTGCACCTGCACGGCTCGCTGGACCCGGTGATGCGTACGCGCAGCGCGGCCGGCTCCGGCGAGTACGTCGAAGCCCCGTACCGATGGCGGCTGTTCGACGGCCTGGGCCACTTCCCGCACGAGGAGGACCCGGCGGCCTTCTCCACCGAGCTGGTCAACTGGCTGAAGGACCCCGAGCCCGACCGCTGAACGACCGGCCGCCGATCACCGGCTGCTCACGGGCCCCGCCGGAACGCTTGTCCTACGAACGGCCAATTGCCCGGCGCATAGGCCAATTGGCTGCCGCCAAGGCGATTACGGACCATGGGGCCCGGGCAAACGTCGGGGTATGGGCTGGACGCACGACTACGGTGACGCAGCACGCAACCGCCGCTCCGCCACGGCGCTGAGCACCCACGAAGGGGGCGGTCCTCGGGATCAGGGCCACGGCCCGCCTTCCGCCACGATCGGGATTCCGCGCATCCTCCGCCGCAGGGCCCGCTGGGTCTCGGCGCGGCTGCGTCATCCTCGCGACTGAATCCGGATCTGTTCGTACTATTCCGCTTCGAACCTGAGGTACCCAAGTCCGGGGTGCGCGCCGCGGTAGCCGTCGAGGAGCCTGCGCGCCACCCCGACCGAGTCGACGAGCGGGTGCAGGGCGAACGCCTTGACCGCCGCTCGCGCCGACCCGCTCTCCCCCGCTTCCAGTACGCACCGCTCCACCGCCTTGACCGCGGCCACCAGGCCCGCCTCATGGCCGGTGAGCGGTGACACGGCGACGGGGCGGGCGCCGCCGGCGTCGACCAGGCACGGGACTTCGACGACGGCTGCCTCGTCGAGCAGCGGCAACGTGCCGCCGCCACCGCCGAGGCCGTTGCGGACGTTGAGGATGAGCGTGGCGCGTTCGTCGCGGGCGATCGCCCGCATCAGGGCGAGCGCGACGTACTCGTAGCCACCGGACTCCAGGTCGTCGGCGGCGCGCTCACCGGCGCCCGCCGCCTCCCGGTTCTCCGCCATGTACGTGGCTTCGCGCTCGGCGCGCGTACGGTCCCACGCGGCCAGCGCGCCCGACGTACGGTCCGTCATGCCGTCGTAGAAGCGCGCCTGCTGGTCGCGGAGGAAGGCGCCGCGGGTCTGCTTCGCCTCGCGGTAGGCGGTGACCGTCTCCCGGTTGAAGTAGTAGTAGTGCAGGTACTCGTTGGGGACGGAGCCGAGCGAGCGCAGCCAGGACGCGCCGAAGAGCCTGCCCTCCTCGAAGGAGGTCAGCGCGGACTCGTCGTCGAACAGGGCCGGGAGCAGGTTCGCACGGCCGGGGGCGTCGTCGGCGTACACGCCGCGCAGCCAGCCGAGGTGGTTGAGGCCGACGTAGTCGAGCCGCGCCCGGGCCGGGTCGGGGACCCCGAGCACACGGGCCACGCGCCGGCCGAGACCGACGGGCGAGTCGCAGATGCCGATGACGCGGTCGCCGAGGTGGCGGGCCATGGCCTCGGTGACCAGACCCGCGGGGTTGGTGAAGTTGATGACCCACGCGTCGGGGGCGAGGCGCGCCACGCGCCGGGCGATGCGGGCGGCGACCGGCACCGTGCGCAGCCCGTAGGCGACACCGCCCGCGCCGACGGTCTCCTGGCCAAGGACGCCCTCGTCGAGGGCGACGCGCTCGTCGGCCGCCCGGCCCTCCAGGCCGCCGACCCGGATGGCGGAGAACACGAAGTCGGCGCCGCGCAGGGCGTCGTCGAGGTCGGTGGTCACCGTCACCGACGGCGCGTCCGGCACCCCGCTCGCCTGGTCGGCCAGTACCCGGGCGATCGCCGTGAGCCGGGCCAGGTCGAGGTCGTGGAGCGTGACGTGCGTGACGCGGCCCTCCGCGCGGTCGCGCAGGAGCGCGCCGTACACCAGGGGGACGCGGAAGCCGCCGCCGCCGAGAATCGTCAGACGCATGGGTGGGGAACCCGCCTCTCGGAGCGCCCTAGAGCGCGCATCCCTCGCTGTCGACCTGCTGGTTGGCGGCGCGGCCGAGGCGGATGTCCTCGCTGACCTCGTCGGCCGTCAGGGCGTACCCGGTGTCGGCGTCGTCGAGGGACTTCGCGAAGACGACGCCGTAGACCTTGCCTTCGGGCGTCAGCAGCGGGCCGCCCGAGTTGCCCTGGCGGACGGTCGCGAAGAGCGAGTAGACGTCGCGCTGGACCGTGCCGCGGTGGTAGATGTCCGGGCCGTTGGCGTTGATCCGGCCGCGCACACGGGCGGAACGCACGTCGTACGCGCCGTTCTCCGGGAAGCCCGCGACGATCGCGCTGTCGCCGGTGCGGGCGTCGGCGTCCGTGAACTCCAGGGCCGGGGCGTCGAGGTCGGGGACGTCGAGTACGGCGATGTCGCGCTCCCAGTCGTAGAGCACGACCGTGGCGTCGTACCGGCGGCCCTCACCGCCTATCTGCACGGTCGGCTCGTCTACGCCGCCGACGACGTGCGCGTTGGTCATGACGCGGCGGTCGTCGAAGACGAAGCCGGTGCCCTCAAGGACCTTGCCGCAACTCTGCGCCGTGCCGACGACCTTGACGATGGACTTCTTCGCACGGGCGGCGACCGGGCTGCCGGCGAGCGCCGGGTCGGGGGCCTTGACCTCGGTGATCGGCTCGTTGGAGAAGGGGCTGAAGACCTGCGGGAAGCCGTTCTGGGTGAGGACGGAGCTGAAGTCCGTGAACCACATGCTCGCCTGGTCGGGCATCACACGCGATACACCGAGAAGCACCTTCGAGTTGCGGACCTCCTTGCCCAGCGTGGGCAGCGAGGTGCCCGCGAGCGCGGAACCGATCAGCCAGGCGACCAGCAGCATCGCGACGACGTTGACCAGCGCGCCGCCCGAGGCGTCCAGGACGCGGGCGGGCGACCACGTGATGTATCTGCGGAGTTTGTTCCCGAGGTGGGTGGTGAAGGCCTGGCCCACCGAGGCGCACACGATCACGACGATGACCGCGACGACGGCGGCCGTCGAGCTGACCTCCGACCCGTCGGTCAGCTGGTCCCACAGGAACGGCAGCAGATAGACGGCGACCAGGCCGCCGCCCAGGAAGCCGATCACCGACAGAATGCCGACGACGAATCCCTGTCGGTACCCGACGATCGCGAACCACACCGCCGCGACCAGCAACAAGATGTCCAGGACGTTCACATGGCCACCCTGTCACGCGCGCCAGTCGAGCGGGACCTGCCGGGAACGGTCCCAGGGACGCTCCCAGCCCGCGTAATGAAGAATCTTGTCGATCACGCCTGCGGTGAAACCCCAGACCAGAGCGGGTCCGGCGAGGAACGCGGGGCCGGTGTGGCCGCGCGGGTGCACGCTCGTCACGCGACGGGCGGGATCCGTGAGATCCGCCACGGGAACGGTGAAGACGCTCGCCGTCTCGGCGGCGTCGACGACCCCGACGGGGCTCGGCTCGCGCCACCAGCCGAGGACCGGCGTCACGACGAAGTTGCTGACGGGGATGTAGAGACGGGGCAGTACGCCGAAGATCTGGACGCCGGAGGGGTCGAGTCCGGTCTCTTCCTCGGCCTCGCGGAGCGCGGCGCGCAGAGGGCCGGTGGTCTCCGGGTCACCGTCCGCCGGATCCAGCGCGCCGCCGGGGAAGCTCAGCTGGCCCGCGTGCGAGCGCAGGCTCCCGGCCCGCTCCATGAGCAGCAGCTCGGGGCCCTTCTCGCCCTCACCGAAGAGGATCAGGACGGCCGACTGGCGGCCGGCGCCGTTCTCCGGCGGCAGGAAGCGGCTGAGCTGCTCGGGGCGTACGGTCCGGGCGGCTTCGGCCACCGGGGCGAGCCATTCGGGCAGCCCCCTGCTCGTCACGGCGACCTCGGCCGGACCGGCCGCCTCGGCGGTCCGGGCGGCCCCGGCCGCCCCGCCGTCGTGTGTCTCGCTCCCACGCGTCATAGGCACCCCCGTCGTCACAACGCCCGAACCGGGCCCGTTCGTTCCGCGCGACCGCGCGCGCCCGCCGCCCGGCGTGTCGCGCCGGGCGGCGTCCTGTCCGCCGGCCGCCCGGCCGACCGCCCCGTCATTCGGCGGCTCCCAGCGGCGGCGCGGGCGTGCCCGGATAACCGGGCGGCGGCTTCAGCCGCTGCCCCGGGTACCCGCCCATCTCGTACTTGAGCAGCTTCCGCGCCTTCTCCGGGTCCGTCTCGCCCTCGCCGTAGGAGGGGCACAGCGGGGCGATCGGGCAGGCCCCGCAGGCCGGCTTGCGGGAGTGGCAGACGCGGCGGCCGTGGAAGATGATCCGGTGCGAGAGCATCGTCCACTCGGTCTTGGGGAAGATCGCGGCGATGTCCGCCTCGACCTTCTCCGGGTCCTCGTGCGCGGTCCACTTCCAGCGCCGTACGAGCCGGCCGAAGTGGGTGTCCACCGTCAGGCCGGGGACGCCGAAGGCGTTGCCGAGGACGACGTTGGCGGTCTTGCGGCCGACACCGGGCAGCGTGACGAGGTCCTTCAGGCGGCCGGGCACCTCGCCGCCGAAGTCGTCCCGCAGAGCGGCGGAGAGACCGAGCAGCGACCGGGCCTTGGCGCGGAAGAATCCGGTCGGCCGGATGAGCTGCTCCAGCTCCTCCGGGTCCGCCGCGGCCATGTCCTCGGGCGTCGGGTACTTCGCGAAGAGGGCCGGGGTCGTCTGGTTGACCCGCAGGTCGGTGGTCTGGGCCGAGAGGACCGTGGCGACCAGCAGCTGGAAGGGGTTCTCGAAGTCGAGCTCCGGATGGGCGTACGGGTAGACCTCGGCCAGCTCGCGGTTCATCCGGCGGGCACGGCGGACCATGGCCAGCCGAGACTCCGGCTTGGCGGACTTGGGAGGCTTGGCGGGCCCGGTGGGCTCGGCGACCGACGCGACACTCCCGGCCGTCGCAGACTTCGCGGTCTTGGCGGGCTTGGCGGGCTTCACCGCCTTGGCAGGGCCGCCCGCCGTCGCCGGGCGGGCCGCCTTCCGGGAGTCCGCCGACTTGCCCGCCTCTGACGGCTGGTCGGTCTTCGCCGGCTTCCCACGGCTCACCGGCTTCTCCGCCCGCACGGCCTCCGCCCCCGTCCCCGACTTGGGCCCTTCTACCTCTTTTGCGGCATTCTCAGCCAGCGCCGGGGCCTGTTCGCCCACAGCGGAATTACGGCCTTCCGTCACCTGTCCGGCCCCCTCGGGCTCCACTCTCACCGGCTATTTGGACACCCGGCCAGCCTAAAGCCCTGCACCGACATCCGCCCCGGTCACAGGCAATCGCCAACCCAATCGGCCCCCTGCCGCACGGTCGGGCACGCCGGTACGTCAAACTTGTGATTGATCGCACTGTTTTACCGTCCGGCATCATGGTGACCACGGTTCCCGTGATGAGCAGGTCGACAAGGAGAGAACTCGTGGACGACGTTCTGCGGCGCGCCCCGCTCTTCGCGGCGCTCGATGACGAGCAGGCCGCGGAGCTCCGCGCCTCGATGAGTGAGGTGACGCTCGCTCGCGGCGACGCCCTCTTCCACGAGGGCGACCCCGGTGACCGCCTCTACGTGGTGACCGAGGGCAAGGTGAAGCTGCACCGCACCTCCCCCGACGGCCGCGAGAACATGCTGGCCGTCCTCGGCCCCGGCGAGCTGATCGGCGAGCTGTCGCTCTTCGACCCGGGCCCGCGCACCGCCACGGCGACCGCCCTGACGGAGGTCAAGCTGCTCGGCCTCGGCCACGGCGACCTCCAGCCCTGGCTGAACGCCCGCCCGGAGGTGGCCACCGCCCTTCTGCGCGCCGTCGCCCGCCGCCTGCGCAAGACCAACGACCAGATGTCCGACCTGGTCTTCTCCGACGTGCCCGGCCGTGTGGCCCGTGCGCTCCTCGACCTGTCGCGCCGCTTCGGCGTGCAGTCGGAGGAGGGCATCCACGTCGTGCACGACCTGACGCAGGAGGAGCTGGCCCAGCTCGTCGGCGCGTCCCGCGAGACGGTCAACAAGGCCCTCGCGGACTTCGCCGGCCGCGGCTGGCTGCGCCTGGAGGCGCGGGCCGTGATCCTGCTGGACGTGGAGCGCCTCGCGAAGCGCTCGCGCTAGTACCAGCACGTACGACGCCGGAAGGGCCGCCCCTCGCTCAGGGGCGGCCCTTCCGCGTCTTCGGCCCGATGTCGGTGGCGCGGTTTTTCGTGCCGATCACGGCCGCTAGCGCCTGCGCGACGGTCACCCGCACCCCGAGGACGGGTCGGCAGTCACCTTCCCGACGGACAAGTGCACGCGCGAGGAAGCCGGGGCAGGGGCGCGCGCACTAAATCAGGCCGTGGTCCCGCAGGTACTCCAGCTGCGCCCGCACCGACAGCTCGGCCGCGGGCCACAGGGAGCGGTCCACGTCCGCGTACACGTGCTCGACGACCTCCGACGCGCTCGCGTAGCCGTTCTCGACGGCCGTCTCGACCTGCGCGAGGCGGTTGGCCCGGTGGGCGAGGTAGTACTCGACCGCGCCCTGCGCGTCGTCCAGTACGGGCCCGTGCCCCGGCAGCACCACGTGGACGCCGTCGTCGACGGTCAGCGAACGCAGCCGCCGCAGCGAGTCGAGGTAGTCGCCGAGCCGCCCGTCCGGGTGCGCCACGACCGTCGTGCCGCGCCCCAGGACGGTGTCGCCCGTCAGGACGGCCCGGTCCGCCGGCAGGTGGAAGCAGAGCGAGTCGGCGGTGTGCCCCGGCGTCGGCACGACGCGCATCTCCAGGCCGCCGGTGGTGATCACGTCCCCGCCCGCGAGCCCTTCGTCCCCGAGCCGCAGCGCCGGGTCGAGGGCCCGTACGGACGTACGCGTCAGCTCGGCGAAGCGGGCCGCGCCCTCCGCGTGGTCGGGGTGGCCGTGCGTCAGGAGGGTCAGCGCGACGCGCTTGCCCGCCCGCTCCGCCGTGTCGATCACCGCCCGCAGGTGGACGTCGTCGAGCGGCCCGGGGTCGACGACGACCGCCAGGTCCGAGTCCGGCTCGGCGACGATCCAGGTGTTCGTGCCGTCCAGGGTCATCGCGGAGGGGTTCGGGGCGAGGACGTTCACGGCCCGGTCGGTGGCCCGCCCGGAGAGCACTCCGCCGCGGGGCTGCCCGGGCAGCGCGGCTGCGTCGGTCATGCGGCACCTCCCGTTCCGACACGCTTGGTGAATTCATCGTGCCCCGGCCAGCTCAGGACCACCTCGTCGCCCTCCAGGCGCGCCTGCGCGAGTACCGGCGTCATGTCGCGCCCCCCCGCGCCCGCGAGCGCCTCGGCGGCCGTGGCAAAGGGCTGGAGCGTACGCAGCGTGGAGATCGTCGGCGGCATCATCAGCAGCTCGCCCCTGTCGTAGCCCGCGGCGGCCTCGGCCGGGGCGGTCCAGACCGTGCGGTCCGCCTCGGTGGAGGCGTTGCGGGTCCGCTGGCCGGCCGGCAGCGCGGCGACGAAGAACCACGTGTCGTACCGCTTCGGCTCGAACTCGGGGGTGATCCAGCGGGCCCAGGCGCCCAGCAGGTCGGAGCGCAGCACCAGGGAGCGCCGCTGGAGGAAGTCCGCGAAGGACAGCTCCCGCGCCACCAGGGCCTGCCGGTCGGCCTCCCAGTCGTCGCCGGTGGTGTCACCGACGACCGTGCCGGCCGTCGGCCCGGCGAGCAGCACGCCGGCCTCCTCGTACGTCTCGCGCACCGCCGCGCAGACGATGGCCTGCGCCGACGCCGGGTCCACGCCGAGGCGCAGGGCCCAGTCGTCGAGGGACGGGCCCGCCCAGCCCACCTGGTGGTCGTCGTCGCGCGGATCGACGCCGCCGCCCGGATACGCGTACGCGCCCCCGGCGAACGCCATGGAGGCGCGTCTGCGCAGCATGTGGACGACCGGCCCGGCGGCCGTGTCGCGCAGGAGCATGACGGTGGCGGCCCGCCGGGGGGACGCCACCGCGAGTTCACCGCGGGACAGGGCGCGGATCCGGTCCGGCCACTCGGGCGGGTACCACTGACCATTGGACATGGCCGGAGGCTATCCGCTCCCGGTCGGATGTTCGAGGGGCCGAGGGCCGGACGGCCCGCACCCGCCGCCGCGCCCGGAACGACCGGAGCACGGACGGCCCGCGCGCACCCCGCGGCCGGGACGACCGGGGCCGCAGGCCCTCGCCGCACCCGCGCGTCCCGCGGGGAAGCCGGACCGACGGGAGCGGCGCCCCGTCCTCAGGCGGACGTGAGCTCGACCTGGATCTCGACCTCGACCGGCGCGTCGAGCGGCAGCACCGTGACGCCCACCGCGCTGCGCGCGTGCACGCCCTTGTCGCCGAGGACGGCGCCCAGCAGCTCGCTCGCGCCGTTGATGACGGCAGGCTGGCCCGTGAAGTCCGCGGCGGAGGCGACGAAACCGACGACCTTCACGACACGCGCGACCCGGTCCAGGTCACCGGCGACCGACTTGACGGCCGCCAGGGCGTTCAGCGCGCACGTACGGGCCAGGTCCTTCGCCTCTTCCGGCGTGACCTCCGCGCCGACCTTGCCGGTACACGGAAGCTTGCCCTCCACCATCGGGAGCTGGCCCGAGGTGTAGACGTACACGCCCGACTGCACGGCCGGCTGGTAGGCGGCGAGCGGAGGAACGACCTCCGGAAGCGTCAGGCCGAGCTCGGCGAGCTTCGCCTCGACCACACCGGTCATGCCTGCTTCTCCCGCTTCAGGTAGGCCACCAACTGCTCGGGGTTGTTGGGCCCGGGCACGACCTGGACGAGCTCCCAGCCGTCCTCGCCCCAGGTGTCCAGAATCTGCTTGGTCGCGTGCACGAGAAGGGGCACGGTCGAGTATTCCCACTTGGTCATACGGCGACTGTAGTGCCTGCCACAGACACCTCCTGCGTAGCCCGGGCATCGACTGGTTAGGCTCAAAGACGTGAGCAGGCTCCAGGTCGTCAGTGGCAAGGGCGGTACCGGAAAGACCACGGTGGCCGCGGCACTCGCGCTCGCCCTCGCGACGGAGGGCAAACGCGCCCTTCTCGTGGAGGTCGAGGGCAGGCAGGGCATCGCGCAGCTCTTCGAGACGGAAGCGCTTCCGTACGAAGAGCGCAAGATCGCTGTCGCACCGGGCGGCGGGGAGGTGTACGCCCTCGCGATAGACGCCGAACGCGCCCTTCTCGACTACCTCCAGATGTTCTACAAGCTGGGAGGGGCGGGCAGGGCGCTGAAGAAGCTCGGCGCGATCGACTTCGCGACCACCATCGCGCCCGGCCTCAGAGACGTGCTGCTGACCGGCAAGGCGTGCGAGGCGGTGCGCCGCCGGGACAAGCAGAACCGTTACGCGTACGACTACGTGGTGATGGACGCGCCGCCCACCGGGCGCATCACCCGCTTCCTGAACGTGAACGACGAGGTGGCGGGGCTGGCCAGGTTCGGCCCGATACACAACCAGGCCCAGGCCGTCATGCGCGTGCTCAAGTCGCCCGAGACGGCCGTCCACCTGGTGACCCTCCTGGAGGAGATGCCCGTCCAGGAGACCGCCGACGGCATCGACGAGCTGCGCGCCGCCGAACTGCCCGTCGGCAACGTCATCGTGAACATGGTCCGTCCGCACCTCCTCGACGAGGACGCCCTGCGCACCGCCGCCGGTGAGCGGCGCGCCGCCGTCGCCAAGGCCCTCTCGCAGGCCGGCCTGGGCGGCGCGCGCCGCGGCGGCCTCGCCGAGCGCCTCGTGGATCCGCTCCTCGAACAGGCCGCGGAGCACGCGCAGCGCGTCGAGCTGGAGCGCGAGCAGCGCGCCGTACTGGCCCGGCTGGACGTCCCGGCGTACGAACTGCCGCTGCTCGGCGAGGGCATGGACCTCGCCGGGCTCTACCGGCTGGCAAAGGAACTGCGGACCCGTCTCGTTCCTGGGGGAACCACATGACCGTGAGTGGCACGGACAGCAGCGCACAGGCGCTGGACGCGACACCCACCCTCGACATCGACCCGCTGATCGACGATCCGGCGACCCGCATCATCGTGTGCTGTGGCTCGGGCGGTGTCGGCAAGACGACGACGGCGGCGGCCCTGGGCGTACGGGCGGCCGAGCGCGGCCGCAAGGTCGTCGTCCTCACCATCGACCCGGCGCGCAGGCTGGCCCAGTCCATGGGCATCGACGAACTCGACAACACCCCGCGCCGCGTGAAGGGCGTGGACGAGACGGCCGGCGGCGAGCTGTCCGCCATGATGCTCGACATGAAGCGGACGTTCGACGAGATCGTCGAGGCGCACGCGGACGCGGAGCGGGCCCGCGCGATCCTGGAGAACCCCTTCTACCAGTCCCTGTCGGCCGGTTTCGCGGGCACGCAGGAGTACATGGCGATGGAGAAGCTGGGGCAGCTGCGGGCCGCCGACGAGTGGGACCTGATCGTCGTCGACACGCCCCCGAGCCGTTCCGCGCTCGACTTCCTCGACGCGCCGAAACGGCTCGGGTCGTTCCTGGACGGCAAGTTCATCCGGGTGCTGATGGCGCCCGCGAAGGTCGGCGGCCGGGCCGGGATGAAGTTCCTGAACGTCGGCATGTCGATGATGACGGGCACGCTGAGCAAGCTGATGGGGGGCCAGCTGCTGCGGGACGTGCAGACGTTCGTGGCGGCGATGGACACCATGTTCGGCGGTTTCCGGACCCGCGCGGACGCGACGTACCGGCTGCTCCAGGCGCCCGGTACGGCGTTCCTGGTGGTCGCCGCACCGGAGCGGGACGCCCTGCGCGAGGCCGCGTACTTCGTCGAGCGGCTGGCGGCGGAGGAGATGCCGTTCGCCGGACTCGTACTCAACCGGGTCCACGGCAGCGGCGCCCCGCAGCTGTCGGCCGAACGGGCCCTTGCCGCCGCAGAAAATCTTGACGACGGCGGCATTGTGGATCAGGCGGCCGGGAATGCTGGAGTTCGTGACTCCTCGGCCACCTCTCCCGCAGCCGAATCCACACCGGGCGAGACCCCGGACGAGACATCCGACGAGACCCCGGACGACGCCTCCGAGGACCGGGACGGCTCACGGACGCCCGGCGACACCCACACCGTCGAGCAGTTGACCGCGGGTCTGCTGCGCCTGCACGCCGAACGCATGCACGTACTCGCGCGTGAACAGCGAACGCGCGACCGCTTCACCGCGCTCCACCCCGAGGTGGCGGTGGTCGAAGTGGCCGCCCTGCCGGGTGACGTGCACGACCTCGCAGGGCTCCGGGCCATCGCTGACCGGCTCGCCGCCCGCGAGGACGTCGAGCCTGACGAAACCGCCCGGCCGGACCAGCCCGTGGGCTAGCCGACGGCGGCGTACTCGATGAAGGCCCCGCTCTCGTCGTCCTCGGGCAGCATGCCCGTGCTCCGCTCGTACTCGGTACGGGCGGTCTCGAGGAGTCGGCGCCACGACGTCACGGTGGGGCGCCTGCGCAGCAGCGCGCGCCTCTCCCGTTCCGTCATGCCGCCCCACACGCCGAACTCGACGCGGTTGTCCAGCGCGTCGGCCAGGCACTCGGTCCGCACCGGACATCCGGTGCACACCGCCTTGGCCCTGTTCTGCGCTGCTCCTTGTACGAACAGTTCGTCCGGATCGGTAGTGCGGCAGGCTGCCTGCGCACTCCAGTCGGTTACCCAGCCCATACCGGCGCCGTCCTCTCCCGAATCGAGGCTCCCCCACGGCGGCAGCGGCATATTCACCGCTGCCAGTTGAGGACGTTACGGAAGGTGGACACAGCGCAACACCCCCTTCGGGCCCAATCTTGAATGGCCCGAACGGACTATGCGTAAGCGACAGATCACCCGACGGAGTGATGCGGGGGCATACACGACCAACCCGGCGATGCGGGGCAGTTCGGCATGTGCACAAGGGGCACCCAGTGACGCATGAGGCGTATCCGGACATGCCTCTGACCGACGTGCGGAGGGGAGTGTGACGCCGGCGGTGTCAGGGGGGTTGATGCGCGACCGCACTGCTGTGACAGTTGAGAGCAGCTTAGGCCAAGGCATATAGGCGTGTCCGGCGAATGAGAACGTAGAAGCCTCACGTTGCCGTGCCGTCAAGTCCCGGGGCGCTCGCCGAGGCGGGCCGGGCCCGGCGCGACCGCCCGGATGTCACGGTCTGGTACTCGAACGCTCCGAGGAGACCCCGCTCCCGCGGAACGCCGTTGACGACGGATTAGGCTGCCCCCATGCCAAAGAAGCGCTCGGGCGGGGGTCTCACCAGGACCCAGCAGGCCGCCAAATTCCTCGGTGTCTCCGCGCTCTCCGGAGCTGTGCTGGCGGGCATCGCGCTGCCGGCGGCAGGAGCACTGGGACTCGCGGCCAAGGGAACGGTCGAGGGATTCGACGAGATCCCCGCGAACCTCAAGACACCGCCGCTGAGCCAGCGCACCACCATTCTCGACGCGCGGAGCGAGCCCATCTCCACGGTCTACTCGCGCGACCGCACGGTGGTGGATCTGAAGGACATCTCCCCGTACATGCAGAAGGCGATCGTCGCGATCGAGGACGCGCGCTTCTACGACCACGGGGCGATCGACCTCAAGGGCGTCCTGCGCGCGGCCAACCGTAACGCCCAGTCGGGCGGTGTGTCGCAGGGCGCGTCGACCCTCACGCAGCAGTACGTCAAGAACGTCTTCGTCGAGGAGGCGGGCGACGACCCCACGAAGGTCGCCCAGGCCACCCAGCAGACGCTCGGCCGCAAGGTGCGCGAACTCAAGTACGCCATCCAGGTCGAGGAAGAACTGGGCAAGAAGAAGATCCTCGAGAACTACCTCAACATCACCTTCTTCGGACAGCAGGCGTACGGCGTCGAGTCCGCCTCCAAGCGCTACTTCAGCAAGTCCGCCAAGGACCTCAAGCTGGAGGAGGCCGCGCTGCTGGCCGGCATCGTGCAGTCGCCGAGCCGGTACGACCCGGTCAACGACGCCGAAGAGGCGACCAAGCGGCGCAACATCGTGCTCCAGCGCATGGCCGACGTCCGTGACGTGTCGCAGGCGGAGGCCGACCGCGCGAAGGCCACCCCGATCAAGCTGAACGTCAGCCGGCCGAAGAACGGCTGCATCACCGCCGTCACCGGCGCCGGCTTCTTCTGCGACTACGTGCGCGAGGTCTTCCTGTCCGACCCGGTCTTCGGGAAGACGAAGGAGGACCGGGCGAAGGTCTGGAACCAGGGCGGCCTGAAGATCCGTACGACGCTCGACCCGCAGGCGCAGCAGTCGGTGCAGGCGTCGATCAAGGACCACGTCTACCAGTCCGACAAGGTCGCCACGGCGGTCACCCTCGTCGAGCCGGGTACGGGCAAGGTCCTCGCGATGGGCCAGTCAAGGCCGTACGGCTTCAAGAGCGACGAGACCACGATCAACTTCTCCGCCAACAAGAACATGGGCGGATCCGCCTACGGCTTCCCGACCGGCTCGACCTTCAAGCCGTTCGTGGCCGCCGCGGCCATAGAGCAGGGCATTCCGGCGACGAAGACCTACTCGGCGCCGTACGACATGCCGTACCCGAGCCCCGTGCAGACCTGCGACAAGCCGTGGATCAACCGAGGTGACACGGTCGAGAACGAGAACGAGCAGGAAGTCGGCCCGTACGCCATGAAGGAGGCCATGGCGAAGTCGGTCAACACCTACTTCGTGCAGATGATCTCCGAGGTCGGCATCTGCCCGGTGACGCAGATGGCCGGCAAGCTCGGCGTCATCCAGGCCGACGGGCAGAAGCTGAAGGAAGTGCCCGCCATCTCGCTGGGCACGGAGGGCATGTCGCCGCTGACGATGGCCAACGCGTACGCGACGTTCGCCAACCGCGGCACGTACTGCACGCCCGTCTTCATCGAGTCGGTCACCACCGCGCTGGGCAAGAGCCTGCCGGTGCCCAAGTCGAGCTGCTCGCGGGCGATGTCGGAGAAGACCGCCGACACGATCAACACGCTGCTCAAGGGCGTGGTCGACTCGGGTACGGGCCAGCAGGCCGGGCTCACCAGCCGGGACAACGCGGGCAAGACGGGTACGACGGACGGGCGGCACAACGCCTGGTTCGTCGGCTACACGCCGAACATGGCGGGCGCCGTGTGGGTCGGCGCGGCCGGCGCCAAGCAGGTCCCGATGGTGAACATCACCATCGGCGGCGTCTACCACGAAAAGGTCTTCGGCGGTCAGGTCCCGGGGCCGATCTGGAAGGACGCGATGAGCGGCGCGCTGGAGGGCAAGCCGGCGCCGGGCTTCAACACCGTCCACATCCCGGAGCCCGACAAGGACAAGGACAAGGGCGACCGCGACCGGGGCGACGAGGACGGCGACGAGGGCGGCGGCAACGACGACAACAAGCCGGGCGACGGCGGTGACGGCGGCTTCGATTGGCCGGACATCATCGGCGGCGGCCAGGGGAACGGCAACGGCGGCGGCCGCGGGGGGAACGGGCCGTAGGGCGGGTGGCCGCAGCGCCAGGACGGTGCAGCCGGCCGCCACGGCGTCGATGACCGCGACGCGCCGGCTCGTCACGCATCACGCATCACGCATCACAGGAAGGGGGGGCCGGGGGGTTACGCCCCGGGCCCCGTCGGGGGTATGGGTCGCCCGAACCGGCGGGTGAACCCCCCCCGAGCCCCGTGACCCCCGCCGGGC